>JAWODX010000267.1:0-15227 GCA_046483085.1 Planctomycetota bacterium | reverse complement strand
AGCCCGAGCTCCTTGAGCTGACGCTCGGAGATCTCGGCGGGGGCGTCGGTCATCAGGCACTGCCCGCGCTGGGTCTTGGGGAAGGCGATGACGTCGCGGATCGTGCCCAGGCCGAGGAGGAGCATGACCAGCCGGTCGATCCCCATGGCGATCCCGCCGTGCGGGGGAGCGCCGTGCTCCAGGGCGTCGAGCAGGAACCCGAACTTGGACCGGGCGTCCTCTTCGTGGATGTTGAGCAGGTTGAAGACCCGCTGCTGCACGTCGCGGCGGTGGATCCGGATGCTGCCCCCGCCCAGCTCGGTCCCGTTGAGCACCACGTCATAGGCCTTGGCCCGCACGTCGAGCGGATCGTCCTCCAGCTTGTCGATGTCGTCGTCCATCGGCGCGGTGAACGGATGATGCAGCGGGTCGGGCCGGCTCTCGTCCTCGTTCCACTCGAACATGGGGAACCGGACGACCCAGCAGAAGTGCAGTTCGTCGGGATCGTAGAGTTCGAGCTCGCGGCCGAGCCGGACGCGGAGCGGGCCGAGCGCCCGGCAGACGGTCGGCTCCTGGTCGGCCACGAAGAGGAGCAGGTCGCCGTTGTCGGCCTCGGTCCGGCGCACGATCTCGGCGAGCTGGTCGTCGGAGAAGAACTTCTTGATCGAGGAGAGAAGTCCGCCGTCCTGGACCTTCATCCAGGCGAGCCCCTTCGCGCCGAACTGGCCGACGAGCTCGGTCATGTCCGACTCGATCTCGCGGCGGGTGTACTTGCCGCCGCCGGGCGCGCAGAGCCCGCGGACGACCCCGCCGGCCTCGACGACGTTCCGGAAGACGCGGAACTCGCAGTCGGCGGCCAGGTCGGTGATGTCGACGATCGGCATCCCGAACCGCAGGTCCGGCTTGTCGCTCCCGTAGAGCCGCATCGCCTCGTGCCAGGTGATCTGGCGGAAGGGGGTGGCCACGTCCCGGTCGAACACCTCGCGGACCACGCGGACGAGGGCGCTCTCGGCCATGGCCATGACGTCGTCGGCGTCGACGAACGA
The DNA here is from genome assembly GCA_046483085.1 of Planctomycetota bacterium. Taxonomy (GTDB): domain Bacteria; phylum Planctomycetota; class PUPC01; order PUPC01; family PUPC01; genus JAWODX01. The sequence continues at coordinate 14,202 of JAWODX010000267.1, read as the reverse complement.
CATCTCGAGGTCGAGCTGGGTGTGCTCGACCTGCCGGTCGGCCCGGGGGTCCTCGTCGCGGTAGCACCGGGCGATCTGGATGTACCGGTCGAACCCGGCGACCATGAGGAGCTGCTTGAAGAGCTGGGGCGACTGGGGCAGTGCGTAGAACTTGCCGGGGTGGAGGCGGCTGGGGACGACGAAGTCGCGGGCGCCCTCGGGCGTGCTCCGGGTGAGGCAGGGGGTCTCGACGTCGACGAACCCGTGCTCGGCGAAGTGGGTGCGGATCGACCGGATGACGCGGTCGCGGGCGATCAGCCGCTGCTGCATGGCCGGGCGGCGGAGGTCGAGGTATCGATACCGCAGCCGCTTGTCTTCGGAGACGTCGACGCGGTCGGTGATCTCGAAGGGTGGGGTTCGGGCGGTGTTGAGGACGTCGAGCTGGACGGCATCGAGTTCGATGTGGCCGGTCGCCAGATCGGGATTGACCATGCCCTCGGGCCGCTGGTTGACGGTGCCGCGGACGGCGACGACGTACTCGCTTCGGAGGGTGTCGGCGGCGGCGTGGGCGTCGGCGGCCCGCTCGGGGCTGAAGGCGACCTGGGTGACGCCGTACCGGTCGCGCAGGTCGATGAAGATGAGGCCGCCGTGGTCGCGCCAGGAGGCGACCCAGCCGCAGAGCACGGCCTCCTGCCCGACGTGCTCGTCCCGGAGTTCGCCGCAGGTGTGCGTCCGCTTCATTCTCATCACCGGTCGCCCTAGATCTCGGTCAGTTTCTGCCGGGCCTGCTCGACGTATTGCTCGATGCCGAAGTTCTTGACCACCTGTCGGAGCAGGTCCTCGGCGTCGCGGGGCCTGCCCTCGCGGACATATTTCCCCACATCCTTCATGATCTCCTTGAACCGCTCGTCGGCCAGCTCCCGCGTCTTCTCGATCATGTCGTCGGCCAGGTTGGTGTGATAGGGGGACTCCGACCAGCGGTCCTTGAACTGCTGGATCTCCTCGATGGCCTTCCCGTATTGCATGCGGTTGGACCGGTTGAAGGCGCGCACTTTCTTGCGCACCCGCTCTTCCCAGTCTTCGGTGGCGGCGTTGTGATAGCGGGCCCGGGCGTTCTCGAGCCGCTGGTCGAGCTGATCGGCGACCGGGCCAAATCCCTCGAGCTGCGGCATGGCCTCGAGCTTCTCGTGCGCCGCGCGAAGGGCGGAGCGAACGTTCGCCAGTTCCTGCGGCGGGTACTTCCGCTCGGCCCGGTCGTAGACCACCTGGACGAGCCGGCGCCTGGTCGTCTCGAGCCCCCGGTCCCTCGCCTGCTGGCCGTGCAGGAGATCGGTGTAGTCGCTGGCGAGCGTCTGCATCGCTTCCACCGCTGTCTTCAGCTCGTCGAGCGTGGGGTTTTCCGCGTCGATGATGGCGACGGCCTTCGTCCACAGCTCTTCCGACTCCTTCTTGCGCCGCCTGGCCCGGGTGGAGCTGAGGACGGTGAACAGGGTGATGCCGGCCAGTGCGGCCACGATGACCGTGCCGACGAGGATGCTCTTGACGGGGAGTTCGCGGCGGTGGGCGCGCTCGAGGCGGAGCGGCACCACGCCGCCGGGGGCGGCCGTCGCGTCGACCGTGCTCCGCCGCTGGGCGCGGTCCTGAAGCGCCTCCAGTTCGCCGGCAAAACTCGCCACGTTCTCGAATGTCTCCTCGCCCTGGTTGATCAGGCGGCGAACCGCCGCGTTCAGCTTCGTCCCCAGCGGATCCCGGCCCTCGGGCACGGGGATCTTGCTGCCCGTGTTCCACACCCCGGCCGGCAGCTCCTTGCCCGTGACCACGAGGAACATGAGCCGGGCGACCGCTTCCATCGTCGACGTGGGCTTGCCCCCTTCCAGCGGCTCGTCCGCCCCCACGTGCTGCACGCGCACGTCGCCCTTGTCGCTGACCAACACGTCGTCCGCCCCGATGCAGACGCGCCCTACGCCGGCCGACTCGGCGAACGCGAGCGCCTTGGCGATCTGGACCGCCACTGCGAGCCGCTCGCGCGTGGTCCGCCCCTCGGCCCGCACATACGCCGGCAGCGTCCCGCCCGCCACGTACTCCGTGGTGTAAAAACAGAGGCCCTCCTCTTCGCTCATGTCGAACACGGAGAGGAGGTTCGGATGGTTGAGCCGTGCGGCGGCTCGGGCCTCGTGGAAGAACCGGCCCCGGGTTTTCTCGTCGGCGGCGTGCTTCGGCTTCAGCAGTTTGAACAACACGGTCCGGCCCATCGACGTCTGGGAGGCCTTGTACGAGCTGGTGTACTCGGCCCCGCCCAGGTACTCCTCGATGGTATGGCCGGCGATCTCGGTGTTCGGGGCCAGCTCGGGCTTCGGAGGCGGTTTGCGGGCGCCGGCGGGTTTCGGCCCGGCGGCGGCCGGCTTTTGCTTCACCTTCGAGACCTTGCCGCACTTCGGGCACTTGAGCCGCCCGCTCTTCGGCGGCCTGGTCACGCGAAACCGAGCTTCGCACCCGGGGCAGACAAAAATCACGGTTCCTCTCCGGCGATCAGGGGCCTACCGGCCACGTCCCCCGTCGGGATGACGGGGCGATTATAGCCACGCGTTGCCGGGGGTTCAAGCGCGGGCGAACGGGCGAGATGCGGCAGCGAGGCCGCCGGCGGGAGCACAGCAAGTCCGGGGGAAGGGGGCGGATCCGGTGCGTCCCCGCGACGGGCCGGCGCTGGTGCGGTCAGATGATGGGGGTTCCGGGGGGGTTCTCCGGCTCGGCGCCCGACTCGGAGCCGGCTTCGGGCTCGGGTTCCGGGGCCGTTTCCTGCAGCGGCGGAGCGGCCGGCTCGGGCTCCTCGACGAGGGCCTGCACCCTGCGGGTCATCGCCCGGCCGGGCTTGAACTTGACGGACGCCCGCTTGGGGACGTGCACCGTCTCCCTGGTGCGCGGATTGTGCGCGGCGTGAGCCTCTCGCGTGCGCGTCTCAAACACGCCGAAGTCTCGAAGCTCGATGCGGTTCCCGTTGCTGAGTTCCTCGATGACCTGATCGAGCAGTGCCTGGACGGCATCGTGGGCGGTATTCTGCTGGCAGTCGCACGCATCGGCGATGGCAGACACCAAGTCCCTCTTGGTCACGGTAGCCATGAGCCCAGCCCTCCACAAACGGGGAAAAAGAACACTCCCATATCATCTCCCCAAGTCCATGTCTGTCAATAAACTATAGCGCCCACACGGGCCGGCGTCAAACAAAAGTGCCCAGATATTTCCAGGCGGGGATGACGGAGCGGAGCGTGGCCCGTTCCGGCGGGATCAGGTTCAGCCAATCCGCGCTGTCGGAGCTGGGGCCGTGGAGCGCGGTTTCTCCCGCCACCGGCGTGTCGGCGTGGCCCGTAATATCTTGCAGGCCAGGGGGTTATGGTTTGTCTTCGCCGGCCTCTTTCTCGGCTCCCGACTCGCCGGCTTCCTCGGCATCCGTCTCCTCGGGGGCCTCGGCCTGGGGCTCGGCGGTTTCGGGCGTTTCGCCTTCTTCCGCGGCCGCTTCTTCCGCCTCTTCGGTCTGCGGCTCTTCTTCGGCCTGGGGTTCTGCTCCGGCGCCCGGTTCCGGCTCTTCGGTCTGAGCCTCCTCCTCGGGCTCGGTTTCTTCTTCGGCGGCCGCCTCCTGCGATTCGGCGACCTGCTGGGCCATCTCCTCGGAGAGGACGGCCTGGCCGAACTCCCGGCCGGGCCGCGGCTGTCGGCTCGGCTCGGGCTTCGGGGCGGGCCTGGGCGTTTCTTCCTTGGCCGAGGGGGCGGTATCGAGCCGGTCGTGCACCTGCCGCATGCTGAGCCCGATCTTCCGCTCCTGGGTATCGACACGGATGATCCGGACTTCCACGTCCTCCCCCTCCTCGACCATGTCCTCCGGCGAATCGACGTGCTCGTCGGCAAGCTCGGAGACGTGGAGCAGGCCTTCGAGGTCCGGCTCGAGCTCGACGAACACCCCGAAGTTGGTCAGCTTGGTGATCTTGCCCTCGACCACATCGCCGACCACGTACTGCTGCGGAATCCGGTCGAGCCAGGGGTCGGGCGCGAGCTGCTTCATCCCCAGGGCCACGCGCTTCTTCTTCTGATCCACCGAGAGGACGATGACTTCGACCTGGTCGCCCTTGCTCAGCATCTCCGACGGGTGGTTGACCTTCTTGGTCCAGGACATGTCCGAGACGTGCAGCAGCCCGTCGATCCCCTCTTCGATCTCGATGAACGCTCCGTAGTTGGTCATGTTGCGGACGCGGCCCTTGATGACGGTGCCGACCGGATACTTCTCCTCCACCAGCTCCCAGGGATTCACCTCCGTCTGCTTCATCCCCAGCGAGATCTCTTCCTTCTCCCTGTTGATGCCGAGGACGACCACGTCCACCATGTCGCCGATGGCCACGACTTCGGACGGATGGGAGATCCGGCGGGTCCACGACATCTCGGAGATGTGCACCAGGCCCTCGACGCCCTCTTCCAGCTTGACGAACGCGCCGTAGCTCATCACGTTCACCACCTGGCCGCGGACCTTGCTGCCCACGGGGTACTTCTCCTCGATGTCCTCCCACGGGCTGGGCTCCTTCTGTTTCAGGCCCAGCGAGATGCGCTCACGCTCGTAATCGATGTCGAGGATGACCACCTCGATCTCCTCGTCGACGGCGACCATCTCGGACGGATGGCTGATCCGGCCCCAGCTCATGTCGGTGATGTGGAGCAGGCCGTCGATGCCGCCGAGGTCCACGAACGCGCCGAAATCGACGATGTTCTTCACCTCGCCCGTCCGCCGCTCGCCCACCTCGATCTCCTTCATCAGCTTCTCTTTCATCTTCTCCCGCTTCTCCTCGATGACGCGCCGGCGGGAGACGACGATGTTGCGGCGGCCCTTGTCGATCTTGATGATCTTGCACTTGATCTCGCGGCCGATCCACTGGGCGATGTCGCCCGAACGCCGGATCGCCACCTGGGAGGCCGGCAGGAACACCGGCACGCCGATGTCCACCAGCAGACCGCCCTTGATCTTTCGCATCACCCGCCCGGTCACCACGTCCCCCTCGTCGTTCTCCTCGATGACCCGCTCCCAGCCGCGGATCCGGTCCGCCTTGCGCTTCGACAGCGCCAGCAGCCCCGACTCGTCTTCCACCGCTTCCAGCAGCACCTCGACCTCGTCGCCCACGTCGGGCACGTCCCCCCCGAACTCACTGGCCTGGACCATCCCCTCGGACTTGTAGCCCACGTCGATGACCACGTCGCCGCCGTGTACGTTGATCACCCGTCCGTCGATGATCTTCCCCACCTGGAAATTCTTCATCGACGACTCGTATAGCTGCTCCACCGTGTCGTCGCTTTCCTTGACGTCCTCGAACGCCGCCTTGACCTCGCGTTCGACAAACTCCTTGTCCTTGTCCAACTCTTTGATCAGGTTCTTGCCGATGTCCATGAAATCGTTTCCAAAGCCAGCCACATTGCCAGAAAGAACGCGCCTGGCCGGCCTCCTCGGCAGCGGGGAACGACGTCCGCTCCGGCAGACCCCGTGCGTTGACGGCAAGCCAGCGGCGGGCTACGCGCACCGCCTCCCAAAGCAGACATGATAGTCGCCCCGCCTTGATAGTCAAGTCTCGCCGGCTAGAATATATCCCCGTCATGCGCATCCACGCGGCAGCCACGGCACTGGCCTTCGTCCTGATCCAGCCGGCGAGCGCGCACGCCGCCGCGCTCGACGTCCGCCCCCGACCGGTCCGATGGCATCTCCTGCCCCGGGCCGTGACCGGCGCCTTCGTCGGCCGGGGCGGGCGCTGCTTCTACCACACGCGGGCCGGGGATCAAGAGAAGCCGGTCGTCCGGCACGGCGTGGTCGAGGGCGGTTTTCGGCCCATTCTCCTCGACCGATCGGGCCGGCTCTGGTGCATTCGGCCGGGCGAGGAGCGCCTGTTCGGCGTCAAGGGCGACGACGTCGTGTCGGCCACGCCGCCGAAGAGAGCATCCTTTCACACGCTCGACCGGCGCGACGGTCTGCTCGAGAAGCGGACCGCCGCCTGGGAGGACGCCGCCGGCCGCATCTGGTTCGGCCACTCGCGCGGCGTCCAATGGACCGACGGCCGCCGCTGGCACACGAAGGACCTCGCCCACCCCGACGGGCTCGAGGCCGGCACGCCGATGTCCGCCGTTTACATCACGGAGGACGCCGCCGGCACGCTCTACTTCTGGGCGCCGGGGCCCGCGAAGAGCCTCTGCGGGACGAAGGGGTTCTGGGCGTACGACGGGAAGACATGGCGACAGATGACGGGCGTGGTCGGGCTCGACCCGGCGAGCAACCGGATCGCCGCGCTCTGCCTCATCGGCCCCGAGCGGCTGCTGGTGAACACGGAGGACGGCCGGATCGCCGAGTTCCCGCTCGGAGAGAAGGACGACCCGAAGATCGCCCCGCTCGTGCGCCGACTCAACGATCCGCGATGGGCGGTCCGAAAGAAAGCCACCGCCGATCTGATCGCCATGGGCCCGTCCATCACACTGCCACTCAAGCGGTCTCTCGCCAGCGCGCACGAGCCGGAGACCCGGTCCCGCATCCGGATGGTGCTCGGGGCCCCGAAGTCGGCCGCGCCCCGTCGAAGAAACGAGAGGCACCTGACGGACGAATCACCGCGGCTGTCTCTCAGAAGCCTGAAAAGCGGCCGAGGGACGGTGACGATCCGCCCGCGGAGGGCCCGGCGGCGCGAGACCGATCGGCGCTGGGTGGCCGTCCTCGATCGGCGATCGTTCGAGAGGGCCCGCCTCCCCGGTCTGCTCCTGCTCCTCGAAGGGAGACAGGTGACCAGGATGTTCGAGGGGCCGAAGGGCGGCGACGTCCGACCCATGTCGATCCTCGACGCAGGCGCCGCGGGCGTCTGGATCGGCATCCGGGGCCGCGGCCTGGTCCGCTGGGACGGCAAGAAGCACCGGCAGGTCCTCGCCCGTAAACGCGCACGGTACTGGCGGATCCTCGGCCGGGACCGACGGGGGCGGATCCTGCTGACCGACGGCGACCGCGTCGGCGCGTACTGGCCCGGAAAGCCGGAGAATCCGCAAAAAACCGGCGACGCAGACTAAACGTGATCCTCGCGCCACGATACTGCTAGTAGGGAGACCGCACAAAAGGAGGCAGGAATGGGATTCGCGCTGATGCCCTGGCTGATACTGCCGGTCCTGGTCACGTTGTTCGGCTTGTCGTTCGTCGTCACCTCGCGCTCGCCGCTGTTCGGCGTCGTTCTCCTCGGCTCGGCGCTGTGGATGTTCATCCTGGGTGGGATCTGGATGGGCAAGGGGGAGCCGGCCCCGCGGGCCGCAGCGGCGAGGGCCCTCCCGAAAGCTCGCGCACCCGTCGATCCATAGCAACGAGGGGAGACCCCGCCCCATGCCGACCTGGGTGTTCTGGGCCGAACTCGGCCTCATCCTCGCCACCAGCACGGCGTTCTTCCTCCTCGGGCTCCTCTTGTCCAGGCGGCACGTCGCGGCGCGCTACGCCTGCATCGTCGTGGGCGCCGTGGGCCTCGGATACCGGATCCTCACTACCACGTTCCCCGACCGGTTCTACGCCGAATGGCCGTACCTGCTTCTCTCCGGCGTGATCGCACCCGCCGGGTTCCTGCTCGTCGGCGCGGCGTTCACCCTGCCCATGCGGAAGTCGCGGCAGCGGATCCTCATCGGCGTCTTCTCCGTCGTGCTCGTCTACTATGTCTTCTGCGACGCCGCCTACCTGGTGGCGGCCGGCGGCGACCTGGCCCGGCTCGAAGGGCGATGGGAGACGGCCGACCTGTGCGGCTCGACCGTGTCGGCGATGGCCCAGTCGCGCCCGTTCACCTGCGGCCCCGCGGCCGCCGCATCGCTCCTCCGCACCTGGGGGCTGACCGCCCGTGAGGGCGAACTGGCCTACGGGTCGCGCACCACCTATCGGGGGACCGAGCCGCCCCGGCTCGCTGCGGCCCTCCGCCTCCTCGGCCGCCACCGCTGCCTCCGCGTCCGAATCGTCGATACCACGTTCCCGCAGCTCCGCCAATACGACCGCCCCGCGATCCTCCTGGTCACGGTCCGCAACCAGAACCGCCGCCACGCCGTCACGTTGCTCAAGATGGTCGGCCGGCGGCTGGTCATCGCCGACCCCGCGCCGGGCAAGGGCCCGCTTCGCCTCAGCCTCGATGAGTTCGCGGACCGCTACGACTGGGACGGCCGCGCCCTCCTCGTCTGGCGCGACCCCGACATGCCCCGGCTCTATCGCGAGCCGCCGCAGCCGACCCTCCGGCCCACCCTCGCCGACGTGCGGTAGGCGCGCCTCACGAACGACCGGCCGCGATTCGGGGGATTGCCGGCGCCCGCAGCGGGCAACGGTTTGGTCCTCCGTTTCCATTGCATCCGGGGGATCGAGCGGGGAGCGTCAGAGGCAGCGTCCGGCCGTGCTGTCCTCGGCGCGGCGCCTCCCCGAAGCGCTTCCCACTCGAGGCGCTCTTCCGTCATGCTCGTTGTCCGAGGTGGGAAATCGAGCCAACGTTTGGCGGCGAGTGGGTGGGGCGTGTGTTGCGTCTTTGGGCGAGGCCGGAGATGAAAATCAGGTTCTGCGTTGGGGAGTTGGCTTTCTCTGTTGGGAAGCTCGCTTTCTGGGTTGGGGAACTGGCTGCCGAGCGATGTCGGCGCATCGGCTGCGCTGAGAGTCTTGTCGTCCGGCCCGCGCACCTGCAGGAACAGGCGCGGGCAGGTCGTCTTTCGTTCGGCCGAGGTTGACTTTTGGCGAACATCGGCTTAAATAGGGCTGTTCGTCCACTTGCCGCGGCCTCGAGAGTCGAGGATGACCAGCGAACTGGGCCGACTGAACCCGAACCTCACCCCGATCCTTACGGCGCCGTATCCGTTCGACGTGGTCGACTCGAACAAGAAGCGGGCCCTGGAACAGTTCCCCGAGGGCTACGTGATCGACTTCGGGATCGGCGACCCGACCGACCCGGTCCCCGACGTCGTGCGCCGCCGCATGATCGAGGCGGTCGACGAGCTGAAGTGCTCCGGCTACCCGTCGGCGGTGGGGAGCGACGACTTCCTCGCCGCCATGCAACGGTTCCTCGAGCGGCGGTTCGGCGTCGGGCTCGAGCCCGACCAGCTCTGCGCCGCGTACGGCGCCAAGTACGCCTCGTTCCACCTGCCCTGGTATTTCTGCGACCCGGGCGCGGGCGACGTGTGCCTGATCCCGAACCCGGGCTACCCGCCGTACACGTCGGGGACGCTGCTGGCCGGGGCGGAACCGTTCTACCTGAACATCTGCGAGGCGGCCGGGTTCGAGCCGAACCTGGACGACGTCCCGGCCGAGATCGCGGACCGCGCCCGCCTGCTCTTCGTCAACTCGCCGCACTCGCCGACGGGCCACGTGCTCTCGCTCGACCGGCTGGCCGACGCCGTCCGCTTCTGCCTGGACCACGACGTCGTGCTCGTCTCGGACGAGTGCTACTCGGAGCTCTATTACGGGGAGGCGCCGCACAGCGTGCTCGAGGTGCCGGAGTCGGCGGACTGCGCCATCGTGCTCAACTCGCTCTCGAAGCGGAGCATGATGACCTCGTGTGCGGTCGGCTTCGTGGCCTCGCGGAACCCGGGGCTGTTGGATCCGATCCGGGCCATCACGCGCAAGTCCGTGCAGGGGGTGGCGAACATCATCCAGGCGGGCGCGGCGGCCGCACTCCGCGACGAGGAGCACCCGGAGGCCATGCGGGCCGTCTACCGGGAGCGACTGGACGCGATCGCGCCGGCGCTGGAGGCGGTGGGCTGCACGCCGATCCGCCCCCGGGGGACGTTCTTCCTCTGGGTCAAGGTGCCCCACGGCGAGACGCCGCTCGGCTTCTCGGAATGGCTGCTCTTCGAGAGGGGGATCAACTGTGTGCCGGGGGACCTGGTGAGCCGGGAGTGGCGGGGGGTGAACCCTGGCGACGGGTTCGTGCGGTTCGCGCTGGTCCCGGATATCGAGAAGGTCCGCGAGGCGGCGGAACGACTGACCGCCGGGTGATCCGTGTCTTCAGAGGAGAAACCGGAGCGGGTGTCGCCGGCGGTGCTCCGCCGGCTGTTCGCCGAGTATCGGTACGAGTGGCCGCTGGCCGCGGTCACCCTGTTCATCGCCATCATCACAGCGGCCGCCGAGTTGCTCCCCCATAACTACATCCGGATGGCGATCAATTATTTTCAGGAATGGGCCGGCATCGGCGAGCTCAACGCCTGGCCGTTCGCGATCCTCATCCTCCTCACCTATTTGATTCACAACCTGCTCCGGTTCGCCCAGTCGATCAGCCGGATGGAGCTGGGCACCCGGATCAGCAACCGGCTGCGGAGCCGGATCTACGCCGCCGTCCAGCGCCATTCGCTGACGTTTCACAAGCAGACGACGAGCGGCGACCTGATCTCGCGCTCGACGGCCGACGTGCAGCGGATGGCCCGGTTCATCTATTTCGGGGTGTTCGGGACGGCGGACATGATCATCTTCGTGTTGGGCGCGGTCGTCATGTTCTTCTGGATCAATTGGCGGCTGGCCGTAGTCGCGCTGGTCCCGCTCCCGTTCGCCGTGTTCCTCACCATCCGGCTGGGGATGAAAGTGCGGAAGATCTGGCGGGAGTCGCGGGACGCGTACGGCGACGTGACCACCACGATCCAGGAGAACATCGCCGGGGCGCGGGTGGTGCGGGCGTTTGCCCAGGAGAGCCGCGAGGAGGACAAGTTCGGCGACCGGTCGCAGACGTTCGTGACGAAGGTCATCGACGCGATCGAGTACTGGGTGGTCCGGATGGTCGGCCCCAATTTCGTGTTCGGCCTGGTGATGCCGCTGGCCGTGCTCTACGGGGGGCTGCAGGCGCTGGGGGGAGAGATCCAGGTGGGCGACATCTTTTTCTACTTCTCGGTTATGCAGCCGATCCAGCGGCGGCTGCGGACCGTGATGCGGCTGGTCGACACGTACCAGCGGGCGGCCGCCGCCTCGGAGCGCGTGTTCGAGGTGCTCGACGAAGAGCCGAGCATCCAGTCGAAGCCCGGGGCCGAGCCGCTGCCCCCGTCGGGCGAGGGATCGGGGGCCGCCGTCACGTTCGAACACGTCTCCTTCGGCTACGAGCCCGAGAAACAGGTCCTGCACGAGATCAGCTTCGATGTCCGGCCCGGAGAGACCACGGCGATCGTCGGCCACACCGGCTCGGGCAAGTCGACCCTCATCGGCTTGATCCCCCGGTTCCACGACCCCGACGAGGGCCGGGTACTCATCAACGGGACCGACGTGCGGGACATCCAGCTCGAGGAGCTGCGGCAGGACGTGGGCATCATCTTCCAGGACACGTTCCTGTTCAGCGCCCCGGTCCGCGAGAACATCGCGTACGGGAAGCCGGACGCGTCGCTCGACGAGATTCAGGCGGCGGCCCGGGCCGCCCAGGCCGACGAGTTCATCCTCGGGCTGGAGGACGGATACGACACGGTGATCGGCGAGCGCGGCGAGACGCTGAGCGGGGGCCAGGCCCAGCGGGTCGCCATCGCCCGTGCCGTCCTGCTCGACCCGAGCGTGCTCATCATGGACGATGCCACGGCGGCCGTCGACTCGGAGACCGAGCGGATGATCCGCGAGACGATGAAGCAGGTGGCGGAGGGCCGCACCAATTTCATCATCGCCCACCGCGTCTCGTCGGTCGCACACGCCGACCAGATCCTCGTCCTCGAAGAGGGCCGCATCGCCGAGCGGGGCACGCACGCCGAGCTCTACGAGCGGGACGGGATCTACCGGCGGATGTGTGACCAGCAGTTCGAAGGGGTGACATGAAGTACCAGGACATCGACGAGGCGTTCGCCCGGACACGCCCCTCGCTCGGGACGCTCCGGCGCATCCTCCGCTTCGTCAAGCCCTACTGGCGGCAGGTCATCGCTCCGTTCGTCATCGAGGCCTTCTCGGTCCTGTCCATGGCGATCACCCCGTTCCTGCTCAAGATCGCCATCGACGAGTTCATCGTCCCGGCGCTCGGTGACACAGAGGGCGCCGGCGGGGCGCCGGTGAAGCTGGGTTACGAGCACGCCCTGACCGGGCTGTTCTGCGTGGCGGGGCTGATGGTCCTGGCCATGGCGCTGAACTGTGTGCTGCAGATGGTCCAGCGCCTGCTCATCCAGCGGGCGGGGCAGCAGGCGCTGAACGACCTGCGGCGGTGGCTCTTCGGGCACATCCAGCGGCTGTCGATGGACTTTTTCGACCGGGAGAAGCAGGGGCGGATCATCGCCCGGCTGGACCGCGACATCGAGAACCTGGAGCCGCTGATCACGTTCGTCCCGCTCTTCTTCGTCCACTCCGCCTGCTCCTTCCTGGTGGTCACCGGGGTTCTGCTGTGGAAGGACTGGCGGCTGTGCGGGCTGATCGTCGCCTTCTCGCCGCTCGTGCTCCTCGCCGGGTTCGCGTCCGAGAAGTGGGGCCTGCCCATCTACCGGCGCATCCGGAAGACCGTCTCGCGGATGACCTCCCACGTGACCGAGAACGTGACCGGGGTCCAGGTCGTCCAGGCGTTCGGCCGCGAGGATCTCAACCTGGATCGCTACGAACACCTGCTGGACGAATACAAGACCCACCAGGTGGCCGCGGCCCACGTGCGCGGCATCACGTTCCCCTCGATGATCATGGTGTTCGGGATCGCCCGGGCCGGCGTCCTCGTCTACGGGGCGCACGCGCTCTCCGCCGGCCACATCTCGCTCGGGATGATCCCCGCCGCCATGATGTACATCGGCATGATCTACGGCCCGATCATGATGATCGCCCACCTCTACGACCACCTGCTCTCGTCGTCGGCCTCGTCGGAGCGCGTCGTGCAGCTCATGGACCGGGAGCCGACGATCGTGGACCGGCCCGCGGCGAAGCAGATGCCGTTGATCGAGGGGCACGTCCGGTTCGAACACGTCTCCTTCCAGTACGAGGACGACCCCGAGTCGCCGTGGATCCTGGAGGACATCGACTTCGACGCGCCCGCCGGCTCGATCATCGCGCTCGTCGGGCCCACCGGCGCCGGCAAGACCTCGATCGTCAATCTCATCCCCCGGTTCTACGAGCCGCAGCAGGGCCGCGTGCTCATCGACGGGACCGACATCCGGGACGTCACCCAGCTCTCGCTCCACGAGCAGATGGGGATCGTGCTCCAGGAGAACTTCCTGTTCACCGGCACGGTGATGGACAACCTGATCTACGGCCGGCCCGACACCACCGAGGAGGAAGCGATCGAGGCAGCCAAGGCGCTCGCGTCGTACGACACGATCAGCCGGCTCGCCGACGGGTTCCAGACCGACGTCCGCGAGCGCGGCGGCGCCATCAGCCACGGCGAACGACAGCTCATCTGCTTCACCCGCGCCATGATCGCCAACCCCCGCATCCTCATCCTCGACGAGGCCACCAGCGCCGTCGACACCAATACCGAGATCATCATCCAGAACGCGCTGTGGAAGCTGATGGAAGGGCGGACCACGTTCGTCGTCGCCCACCGGCTCTCCACCGTGCGGCACGCCGACACGATCCTGGTCATCGACGGCGGCCGCATCGTCGAAGCCGGCAACCACGACAGCCTCATCGACCGGGACGGGGTCTACGCCGAGATGTTCGAGGAGTTCATCCGAGGACCGGAGGAATTGTAGGCGCCTCCGCCCCCCGGCCGTGACCCCAGGCCCCCGCGCTTGACAGCCGCCCCCCGCTGCTCCATCCTATCCGCTCTGATTCCTGATCCCCGAGCTGGAGACGGACGATGACGAAAATGCTGCTGGCCGTGACGAAGGAGAACTACCCCGACGTGATCGCGCCCGAGACCGAGGCGAAGATCATGGCGCTCGGCGACGTCGTCAAGCGGGACGACCTGAAAGAGGCGGACGATCCCGGGGCCGCCTACGTCGAGGCGATCCAGGACGCGCAGCCCGAGGTGATCATCACCGGATGGGGCACGCCGACCCTGACCACGGAGGGCTACCGGGCGAGCCCCGGCCTGAAATACCTCTGCCACTGCGCGGGGACGGTCCGGCGCATCGTCGACCGCGACGTGCTCGCCGCGGGCCTGCTCGTCTCGAACTGGGGCCGGCTGCCGGCGCCCACCGTCGCCGAGGCGGCCCTCATGATGACCCTCGCGGGGCTGCGCAAGGTGAGCGGTTTCGTCCGCCTGCTCGACGACGGCGGCTGGCGGACCGAGGCGTTCTATAATTTGCTTAATAAAGGATTGCCATTGCTATCTTCTTGGGCGAACTCAAAAC
>JAWODX010000434.1:0-8752 GCA_046483085.1 Planctomycetota bacterium | reverse complement strand
GGTGAGCGGCTGGATGCGCTGGTGGTCGAGCACGAAGGCCTGCGGCGAGAACCAGCGGCGCTGGAGGGTCAGGCCCCGCTTCTCCAGGTCGAGGCAGTATTCGGAGTTGAACGGGTGGCCGGGCCAGTGCGGGATCAACGTCTTGTTGGCGAAATAGACCTTGCCGTCGAGCGTGAGTGTGGGGCGTGCGTTCATGTGGCCGAGATGGCACCAGTAGTCGTTGCCCTCTCCGTCGATCGCCAGCTCGAGGCCCTTGGGCAGGTTGCGCGGCTTGTCGAACACACGGCCCCATCCGTTTCCGGCGGCCACGCGCCAGTGCCAGGCCAGCCGCCCGGTCTTCGGGTCGAGGAACGCCAGATCGCGCCCGGCCACACAGAGCAGGTCGTCGGACGTGATCCCGGCCATCCGCCAGCAAGTGGACGAGTACTGCCGCCGGCTCCGTTCCACCCAGCGCGAGTCGGAGTTCCGCGTTGCTTCCCAGAGTATGCGCCCCGTCTCGGTGTCGAGGCAGAGAAGGAACTGGCAATCGAGGGGCGTGACGTACAGCCGGCCCCCGCGGATCATCGGTGCCTCGTTGCTCCAGAGCACGCCCGGGTGGGACAGGTTGTCGAGGACCCGCCGGCTCTGCGGGTAGCGGGTGATCCAGCGGACGCGGCCGGTGCAGGCGTCGACGGCGGCGACGACCCCGGCGTTGGTCACGTGATAGACGACGCCCTCCTTGAGCAGCGGGGTGGAGGACAGGATGCGGATCTTCCGGGGGTAGCGGCTCTGGGTGATCTTGAGTGGGGCGATGCGGGCGAGGGTCGTGCGCCAGAGCAGCTTGCCGGTCCGGGTCTCGAACGCGGCGAGGTCGGCGGACGACGAGAGGTGCGACCGGCCGCGGATGTCGTCGAACACCACCGGGGCGACGACCATCCCCCGGCCGGCCGCCGGGCAGGCCTGGTACCGCTCGAGCCCTTCCTTCTCCGTCTGCGCCGCGATCGGCCCTTTCGCCCAGAGCAGCATCCCCGTGTACTGGTCGACCGCGACGAGCGACGGGCCATAGACGAACATATTCGTGCACACGACGCCGTCCTGGACCAGGATCGACTGGTTGGGCGCGAAGTCGGCCATGTCCCAGCCCCGCCGGCATCGGTCCCAGGGCCGGGCCGTGCCGCCGGGGCCGAACACCCAGTTCAGCTCCCCGGTCAAGAGGGAGCGGCTGTAGAGCACATTGCGGTCCTTGTAGATCAGGTCCGTCTCGGTGGCCCAGGGCAGGGCCTCCGGTTCCTCCAGGAACGACCGGCTGGGCAGGGGCGCCGTCCATTTGCCCCGGTTGGCCGAGAAGTCGTAGGGCATCGGCCCGGACAGCGAGCGGTCGTCGAGCGCGTCGTATCGCGCGCTGCGCCGGCCCTCGCGCTGGTGGACGGCGAACTCGTCGTATCGGAGCTTTTCGAGCTGCTCGAGGAGCCTGGCGACGGCCTCGTCCGTCCGGTCGGCGATCCGGGCCGCAGCCGCCCTGTACTCCTCGCGCTGCCCGAGGTGCTTGTAGCAGATCGCCAGCCGCACCCACACCCGGTCGCGGTCGAGCTCGATCTTGTCCCGATCCTCGTCGGTCAGGCCGTGGTACGTCACGATCCGCTCGTAGCAGCGGCGGGCTTCCTTGTACTGCCCCTTGTCGACGGCGTCGTTCCCGAGCGCGAACAGGGTATCGTCGCCGTAGGACGTGGCGAGGTGATAGTCGGCCAGCTCCTTGTAGTCGAACAGCGAGTAGCGCCTGACCGCCTTCTCGTAGATCGCCCGGGCGGCGGGGTCGTAGAGGACGCGGTAGTAGTCGAGCTCCTTCTTCGGATAGGCGAGGATCTTCCGCTGCACGTAGAGCGAGGCGGGGATGAAGATGCCCCGCTCGGCGATCTGGATGAGGTCGTCGGGGAACTCCTTGAGGATCTTGCGGTACCAGGTGGTCGCCTTGCGGTGTTCGCCGGCCGCGACCAGCTCGTTGGCTTTCTTGATGGTCGGCCGGACCTCCGAGTCCGTGCGGACGTCGGCCATGTTGACGTAGTCTTTCTGCCTGGAGAACTTGCGGGCGTCCCCCCCGGGCTTGCCGCGGTACTCCCGGATGAACTTCGGGGCATAGCCGGCGTAGGTCTGCTCGAACGTCGGCGGGTTCGGGCCGCCGCGTTTCGCCGGCGCCGGCTCCCCCGCATCCTCCTCGGCCGCGGCCCCGACCGCCGCCAGCGCCAGCAGCAGGAAGACCATCACCGTCATTGCGGCACGTCGCAAGCCAAACGCCTCCTCGTTCATCGGTCTGCGACACGGCGGAGGGCTATCGCACGACCCGCGCCGCTCCCCAGTTCGCCAGGTCCGCCTGGTCCAGGTCGTCCGTCGGGTCGACCGAGAGCGTGAGCTCCTCGACGTCCTTCACGGAGACGTCGATGGGCAGGCCGCCGCCCGATATCCTGCCTCGGACGACGGGGCTCTGGTACAGGACCTTGCCGTCGCCGATGACACGGAAGACGACGCTGCCCTCCGTCTCGAGCCGCCCGTCGATCCCCACGTCGGCCTTGAACGCCTGGAACTTCCCGTCCAGCCGGAAGGTCAGCCGCGACCGGGCGTGCACGCCGACGCCGTTGTGGTAGATGAAGCCGCCGATGTTCATCAGCTCGCCCTGGGCGTTGGCGTTCATCACGTACGGCTGCGGCGGCGCGATGATCGTCTGCTCGTCCGTCTCCACCGGGTGGAGCTGCGAGAGGAAGACGGCCCGCCCGCCCAGGACGTCGACCTTCGTGATCTCGCTGGCCGGGATGTGGATCCGGCGCCCGGGGTCGAAGTTCGGACGCACCCGCCACTCGAACGGGTCGACGCTTTCGAGCGTCCCGGTCACATAGCTCTTGTCGCGACAGGCGACGCCGACCTGGAGCACGTCGACGCCGGGGCGGGTGTGCGACTTGTCCTTCGCCGCCTCGGCCAGCCGGGCGCCCGCCACCTTGAACGTGCCGATCTCGACCTGCTGCAGTTGCTCGTCGTGCTCGAACGCGAGCCGGGTCGGGGTGAACGACTCGATCACGCCGGCGTACGGGACCCCGCGGCGGTCGATGATGTGGTCGAGGAACGCGTTCTCGGGCGTGTCGGGGACGCCGTCCGGCCGCAGGAGATCCTCGGCCCGGCGCGCGGCCATGCCCTCCATCGCCAGCGCGGTGAAGCCGTGCAGCGAGGCGATCGAAATGACGTGCCGGCCGAGCGACTGGCTCCGGATCGTCAGCGTCTCGCCCTTCGTCAGGTTCTCGACGGCGGCGCAGATGTGCCCGCCGGCGGTGAAGTGGAAGGCCTGGTCGCCCGTGCGGACGAAATGGTCCGGCCGGCCGCTGTAGTAGATGGCCGCCACCGACCGCAGGCGGACCGACTTCTCCTCGCCGCTCGACATGTACACGGTCATCTCGCCGGTCTCGCGCTCGTAGCCCTCGACGAGCACCGCCATCCGCGAGCCGTCATAGAGTTTCATCTCGACCGCGCGCGCCGCGCCCGCCAGCACGAGCACCCCGAGCGCAACGGCGCAGACCCCGAAGAGTCGGGGCCGACCCCGATCCGCGACGGCCCGCACCTGCGCGAGACGACCGGAAGGCGGCGTGCTCGTTGTCGGATCGCGACGGCCCATCGGCTACTCCTCTGTCTCCCCGTCGTCCTTCTCGTTCGTCTGCTTTTTCGCCTTCGCCTGGAACCGCTGGGCGACCGCCTGCAGGTACGCGCTCTGGAGCCGGGCGTACCGGGCGTCGAACCGGCTCATCCCGCGGAGGCTCTCGATCAGCCGCTTCCGGACCTCCGGATCGCCGGTCCGGGCGTCGATCCACGCCCCGTCCTCCTCGAGCCGGTCGGCCAGCGCCTCGGGGGTCTCGTCGGCGTACTCGATGAACAGCCCCTCCTTCACCTCCGTCACGCCCCGCTCCTCGGCGAAGGGGTCGAAGGTCGGCGGCTTCTGCGGCACGCGCGCCTCGAACAGGTCGTACAGCGTCACCAGCGCATCGGAGAGTTCCCGGCGGAGCGTCTCCTGCTTCATCGCCAGCCGGTCGTAGTTCCCGGCGCCGAACGCCTTCGCGGCCTCGGTGAACGCGTCGGGCGGCAGCGGCTCGAGAACCTGCTCCTTGAGAGTCGGCAGGACCTTCTCGTTGGAGCGCTCCGGATCGGTCGGATCCTCGACACCGCCGGCCACGTTCTCGTGGACGCGCCGGATGAGCGCCGCGATCTCGGTGTTCTTCCGGCGGGCGCTCGTGGTGATGCGCTCGACCGCCCGGCGGAACCTCGCGCTCTTCTTCTCGGCCCGCTTCGCCTCGGCGAGGAGGGCGGCTTCGCGCTTCGAGCCCGCCTGCAGCGCGAGCGCCCATTCGAGGTCGCGCGCCGCCTCGATCATCGTCTTCAGGTTCCCCTCGCGGAGCAGGTAGGGCTGGCCGAACGAGTCCTCGAACTCCGCGCTCTTGCGGTCCAGCCAGAGCTTGTGCAGCTTCTCCCGGGCCTGGACGTAGACCCGCAGGTTCCGGGCGCCGCGGTGGACGTGGGTCTGGATGCCGGTCACGAAGCGGTCGAACCGGCTCTCCGTGATCAGCTCTTTCGCGTCCCGCGCATGGGCCAGGTAGTCGGCCAGCTCGCCGGTGAGGCGCTTCCGCGCCCGGTCAACCGTGGGGTCCGGCTCGGAGGGGTTCTCTTCCGGGATGGCCGCCTCCTCGCCGAGCGTCTTCGTCTGCTCCAGCCCGTTCTCGAGCAGGTCGACGATCCGCCCCTGGCGGTACGCGGTCAGGCCCGTCCGCAGGAACATGTAGCGGGGGAAGGTCGTGAGCCGTTCGGCGACGAACCGCGTCCGGTTGCGGACGTCCTCCTGGTCGCGGAAGACGAGGGCGAGCGTCTCGTCGAGCGTGTCGGCCTTGGCCTGGGCGACGAGGCGGACTTGGTCGAGCTTCTTGTAGATGCTCTCGTCGAGCTCGACGGCCTCGCTGTCGATTCCTTCGTCGATGTCGGTCTTCCCGCGCGGGTCCTCAATGGCGGCTGCGAGCATGGTGGCGGACGGATCGGCGGGCACCTGTTCGCCGGCCATGATGAGCCCGCGGTTGACCAGCCTCAGCGTCCGGAGCACCTGGAGCTGGTCGTCGCGGACGACGTCGCCCCGCGCGTCGTAGATGGCGAGCGAGGCGCGCTTCAGCTTGTCCTGGACCCGGTTGTCACGCAGCTCGAGCAGCGCCCGGCCGAGGGCGTCGAAGATCTTCTTGCGGCCGTCCTTGTCCGCCTGCTGGACGAGCCGGGCGAGCGCCTTCTCGACGGCGACGGCCATCTCGTAGACTGTCTCCTGCTGGTTGGCGACCTCCTTCATCTCGCGGACCTCTTCCTCGTCCAGCTCGCGGGCCTCCCGGCCCAGCGTCTTCCGGACCAGGTCCCGCGTGGCCCCGTTGACCTCGAGCTGCAGTTCCTCCATCCGGCGGGTCTTCAGCAGCACGCTCTGGAGCGCGACCCAGTCGGCGAGCCGGTTGTAGAGGAGCCGCATTTTCCAGGCGGCGCGGTTCTGGGCGGGCAGGACCGAGCGGATCGCGGCGACCATCCGGGCGCGCCGCTTCTCCGGCGCGGCGTCCGCGAGGCTCTTCGGCTTCGCCTCCGCGATCTTCCCGCCGATCGCCGGGAGCGACTCCTTGAGCTCCGAGATCAGCGAGCCGATGTCGTCGAGCCGCTTGCTCATGAAAACGTCGGTCATCCGGTTGCGCGTCATGTGGTCGAGGACTTCGGGGAACCGGAGTGCGAGCGCGCTGGCCGCCCGCTCGGCCGTCTGCTGCTGCTCGACGATCTCCTTCAGCAGGTCGCGCTTCTCGGGCGACGCGATCCACGCGGTGCCGTCGTGGAACGTGCCGGCCGCGCTGAACCAGCCGACGCGGGCGTCGGTCATCAGCATCTTCGTCTTCAGGACGACCTCGCTCATGAAGTCGGTCGGATGCAGGACGGAGAGTCGGACCCTCGGGGTCTCGGTGATTCCCGGCGCGGTCGGGTTGCAGTCGACGGCGCGGACCCAGAGCTCGAGCTCGGCCCCCTGGTCGATCTTCCACTTCTTGAAAATGCCCTTGTCCTTCACCCTCAGGAAGTCGACGTCGAAGTCGCCCTCGCCGACGGGATGGAGCGTGGTCGAGCGGTCCCAGAACGGCCCGGTGATCCGCTCTTCGCTCAGGGGTTCGCCCTCGCCGCCCTCGGGCGCGACCAGGACCTGCAGCTCGGTCAGGTTGTAGTCGTCCTCGGCCTTGAACTCGACGCGGACCTTGCCGCGTGCGGTGAGGATCAGGTCGCGGAGCGGTTTTTCGAGCGTGATCTCGGGCGGGTTGTCGGGCTCGACGCGGATCTCGTAGCGTTCGAGCCGGGCGTTCGTGAGCCCCTCGGTGTCGACGAGATGCACGGCGTACGTGCCGCTGTGGGTGAGCGTGAGCGAGTGCGAGAACCGGCCCCCGTCGAGCGTATCGATGGCGACGGGCCGGCCCGGTTCCTCGCCGTCGAGGTGGACCTGGACCGTGGCCTCGGAGAGGTCGGTCGACGCGGTGAACTCGAGCGTGACCTCCGTGCCCTCCGGCCCGGCGAGCTGGCCGCTGCGCCGGATCGTCGTCGGCAGCCTCGTGTACCTGGGATAGACGTACGTGGCCTGGACGGCGGTGATCATCGGGCGCTCGGCGACGGTCACGCGGTACGTGCGCTTCTCGCGATCATCGCCGCCGATGCAGTAGAACGCGAGCGACTCGGTCATCTCGCTGAAGGTGAACTCGGCTTCGGCCTCGGCGGCGTTCAGGGCCATCCGCTCGGTGATCCACAGGTCGCTGCTCTCGCTGCGGTAGACGATGTCGACGTACCGCGGCACGACGCCGTCGATCTCGGCGCGGACCACCAGCGGCTCGCCCGCCGGGACGCGCCAGCCGGCCTCCGGCTCCTGGACCAGGACGTGGGTGTTCTGCGGCCAGAAGATGACCGCGGACGGGAAGAGGATCCGCCGGGCGCCGATCAGGGGATACGGTTCGCCGGAGGCGGGGTCGCGCAGCCCGATGGACGCGGCGACGTAGACGGCGACCACGAACCCGGCCAGCCCCCACCATCGGCGGACCGGCCCCCGGCGCAGCAGCCGGCCCGGATGGACCCGGCCGACCTCCTGCTCCAGCTCCCGCACGCTCGCCCGGACCATCTCCTTCCCGCGCTCCGTATCCCACTCCCGCATGCCCTCCGGATGTGACAGGTCACGAAACGCGGTCAGCGCGTCGTCGCGTTCGAGCACCCGGTCCATGTACAGCAGCACCTCTTCGTCGCTCCACTGGGACCGCAGCGGGCGGTAGAGGCAGAGGTAGGCGCAGAGCCCGGTCACGGCCACGAGGGTCAGCAGGCAGAGCCGGCGCATGTCGGGGCTGAACCGGAAGTACCAGTCGGCCGACATGAGCGCGCCGGCGACGACGAGGACGAGGACGATCGTGCTCAGCGCGCCGTACTGGATCAGCATCCGGCGCAGCCGCCGGCGGAAGCGGTCGCAAAGCTGCTGGAGCGCGTCCTCGGGCATGACTACCTCAGGTATTGCGGCATATAGCCGAGCGGGGCCTGCAGGACGAGCGCGGAGATGGCGGTCGGCGAGACGCGGTTGCCTCGCCGGTCACGGAACGACCCGTCCTCGGCCTGTGTCGCCTTCAGGTAATCGGCGAACTTGCGGTACCACGGGAGCCAATACTCGTCGCCGGCGATGTACATGACCTGGCTGACGTAGTAGCAGCCGTGGTGGAAATTGCGGAACTGATGCGACGTGCCGAAGTCGTCGAGATGCGCTCGGCGATACGCGTATTCGATGTGGTCGATGCACGGCTGCACGTACTCGTGCTCGTAGCGCCCCCGGCTGAAGAGCGCGACCAGGCCGGCGGCGGTGACGGACGGGATGCCCTCCGCGCCGTGCTCGCGATAGCAGAACGTGCCGCGGCGCCCGCCCTGCTGCGGTTTGCGGCACCGCAGGACGAACGCCTCGGCCTTGCGGAGCGCCTCCTCGGGCACGCCGAACCCGGCCAGCCGGCCCAGCCGGAGCGTCGTCATCACGTCGGCCGTGACGGGGACGCAGCTCCGGCCCAGCGGGCTGACCCCGTAGCGCCAGCCGCCGTCCGGCTTCTGCGCCTTCAGGATCGCCTGGAGGGCGCGGGAGATCTTCGTTCGCGCGTCGGCGTACCAGGGGCAATTCCCGTACGACTGCAGGAGCACGAGTGTCGCCCAGACGTGGTCGTACATCGGACCGTAAATGTACGTGTCCTTCGCCACGACCAGGTCGTCTTCCTTCTGGCAAGCGAGCAGGAAGCCGATGCCCTTGTCGAGTGTCTTTCCGGCGTGTCCGACCCTGGGCAGGTTCCCCTGGGCGAGGAGCGCCATGCAGCAGAGCGTCGTCGTGCGGGTGCTCTTGGGGTACTCCTTGTCGCCCCAGGAGCCGTCGGCCTGCTGCGAGTCGCGGACGTACTTGAGCGCCTTCTTCGTCATCTCGCGGACGTCGGGCGTGAGCAGTTTCGGGGCGGACAGCTCGCGGGCCTTCGCGTTCCGCGGCGGGAAGACGATGCTGCCGACCACGCGGCGCCGCACCTCGTCTTTCTTGCCCTCGCCGGCGGCCGGCTCGTCCTCGGCCGCGTGCGCGGCGGCGCAGACGAGCGCCACGCCGCACGCCGCGACAAGGACCCGACGGAGGGCCTCCTGAATCCGCGTCCTCACAGTAACCCCCAATTCCGGCGGAACCAGAGCTCGACCGTGCCCA
>JAWODX010000196.1:0-2870 GCA_046483085.1 Planctomycetota bacterium | reverse complement strand
ATGGGCTACAAGATTTACGATGGCGACGAGGTGGTCCAAGGCAACCGTGCCGCCGGCTGGGTCGATGTCTCCGACGGCGAGGTCGGGATGACGACCGCGGTCCGCTGGTTCTGGAAGATGTTCCCGAAGTCGATCGCCGTCGCCCCGTCCGGCAAGGTGACGGTCGGCCTGTTGCCGGAGAAGTGGCGACGCGGGCATTTCCTGGACGGGAAGATCCATCGCACGCACGAGCTGCTGTATCGGTTCCACGGGCCGGAGAAGGCGGACGTCACCGAGGCGGCCGCCGTCGCGTTCGAGGAGCCGCTCGTCGCACACTGCGGGTTCGACTGGTACCTGAAGAGCCGGGCCTGCGGGCTGATGGCCGAGCCGGACATGGAGAACTGGCCGCTGTACGAGAAGCAGCAGCTCACCGCCGTGCACGTCGGCGTGAACCCGAAGATCAACCCGTCACTCGACTCGTCGATCGCGCTGGAGCGCGAGAAGAACGACGCGTTCGGCTGGCAGCATTTCGGGGACACGCCGAAGCGCGGCTTCCGCGGACACAGCCAGTTCCAGGAGTTCGGCACCTCCCGCTGCCTGCTCATGCACTTCTACCGGACCGGCGACCCGGCGTTCTTCCGCACGGCCGAGGAGCTCGACCGGTTCCTCTGCAACATCCCCTGCTTCGGCGGCGGATACGGCCACCAGCACCCCGAGCCCAGCCACAACTGGATCCAGGGCCTCATCGACTACTGGTGCCTGACCGGGCTGCCGGAGGCGAAGGAGGGCATCGACGCCATGCGCGGCTACTACGAAGGGAACAAGGACAACAAGGCGTTCTGCTGGCACTATAACGGCCGGAACGCGGCGTACGCGATCAACGGCCTGCGGCAGATGTTCGAGCTCACCGGCGAGCAGGAATGGCTCGACGCGCTGAACTTGAACATCCGCGACTGCAAGCGGCGGACCCGCCCGCTGTCGGGCTTCTACGGCGGCAACCCCGGCTGGTTCATGAGCCACGTCTTCATCCACGCCCTCGGCCGGTACGCGATGCTGACCGGCGACGAGGACGCGGTCGACCTGCTGCTCGGGCTCTCGGGGCACTTCAAGCCGTTCAGCGGCGAGGGACGGGGCAAGGGCCTGGCCATCGCCGATGCCTACGCCTACTGCACGATGCTGACCGGCGACCCGCACTACCTGAACGTCGCCGTCAAGAACAACAGCGACGCGACCTCGTCGCACGTGCGGAAGCACGGCCCGGCGTACCGGACCGGGTCCGGTTCGAGCAAGACCTGGTCCGGCAGCGTCGGCGGGTACGGCCAGATCTTCTTCTACGCGACGAAGCACTGGAAGCCCGACGACACCACGCCGCCCGCCGCGATCACCGACCTGAAGGCCGAACCCGGGCCGGAACCGCGGAGCGTGGTGCTCACCTGGACGAACACCGGCGACGACGGAGCGAAGGGCGGCGCCGCGAAGATCCAGGTCAAGTACGCGCCGGGCGAGATCGTCCAGTATGTCCACTGGGCGCGGCACAAGCGGATCGACGGGGTGCCCGCCGACCCGAAGGACAAGGGCAAGGTGAACTTCTGGTACGCGGTGAACGCGCAGGGGGAGCCGGCGCCCGGCAAGCCGGGGACGACGCAGACCTGGGTGCTCAAGAACCTGCCGAAGCGGATGGGCCCGCGGCGCCGGAAATCAGCGGACGAGCTCTGGTTCGCCGTCAAGGTCCACGACGAGCGCGGCAACCGGAGCAAGCTGTCGAACTGCGTGAAGGTGACAATGAAGTAGTCTGTCACTGGTCATCAGTCATTGGTCATTGGTTCGGAGGTGGTTCATGCGTGCGATAGCTGTCGTATCGGTCCTATTTGTCCTCTGTGCCTCCGCCCCCGCCGCGGAGTTCCCGATCAAGCTCACGGTCACGGAGAACGCCGGCGTCGCCCGCGTGAACGAGCCGGTCACGTGCGGCATCCCGTTCCCCAAGGGCATGCTCGAAAACGTCGACAAGCTCGCACTGAAAGGCCCCGAGGGCAAGCTCATCCCCGCCGCGTTCACCGTCATCAACCGCTGGCCGGAGGATGGGTCCGTCCGTTGGGCGCTGCTTGATACGCAGCTCAGCGTGCCGGCGGATGGCGCGGCGGCATACACGGTGACCGAAGGCCGAGTGCCGGCGACTGGAGGACAGCCGGGTCCCTTCGTGCGGAACGGTGTCGGCGACCTGTCGATGACCATCGGCGGCGTGACGTACTCCGTCGCCAATGACAAGAACCGCAAGGCCGTCGTCGAAGAGAAGAACAGCGTGCGCCTGACGCGCAGGATCACCGGCAAGCTCAGCGCGAAGAACGGCAAAACCAGCTATGACTACGTGATTCGGGAGCACTTCTACGCGGGCTCGGGGCGCGTCCTGGTCGTGCCCACGATCATCAAGAAGTACGGGAAGCGGCGGGACA
This sequence comes from Planctomycetota bacterium, assembly GCA_046483085.1. Lineage (GTDB taxonomy): Bacteria > Planctomycetota > PUPC01 > PUPC01 > PUPC01 > JAWODX01. Next base: position 441 of record JAWODX010000196.1, on the reverse strand, counting down.
TCAGCCACCGGTTCCAGGACCTGTCGCTCTCGCTAAAGCTCGTGAACGCGAGGAACCTGACGTGCGCCCTCGGCGGGAACAAGGTACCGACGATCCGGAAGCTGGGCGCGGACGACTCGGCGCACGTGCTGGTCAGGGACTCGGAGCACTGGACGTTCGGCGGCGTCGCGAAAGGCGGCGGCAATCCGAAGAAAGAGAAGCCGCTGACCCTCGGCTGGGCGAGTCTCTCGGGCGAGAACGGCGGCGTGGCGGCCGGCGTCTATCGGTTCTGGCAGACGCATCCGAAGGCGATCGAGGTGAAGGGCGACGGGACGATGACCGTCGGCCTGATGCCGGTGCTCGCCGGCGACCCGCAGGACTTAGCCCAAAGTGGAGGTGAACCGCGTAGGCTGTTTACAGGAGCGTATGAGTAACGCATCTGACCTCGACACGGCTCTCGAC
>JAWODX010000190.1:0-3028 GCA_046483085.1 Planctomycetota bacterium | reverse complement strand
TGAACCGCGGGTTTTCTATCGGATCGTGATGAAAGTGTGCGGCTGGAACGTTCTCCGGGCGGCGGGTACGGAGCCGATGCGCCGCCGGGTGGCCGAACGGACGGCGCGGAGTCCTCTCGGCGGGATTTTGCGATCGTTGCGACGTGTTTTTGCCCGATCGAATCGCTTCAGACTTCCGTTGGGCTGGCGGGTGTCGGATCGGCGGGCGATTTGTGCCTTCACCGGGCCAACGCCGCACCATCTCGCCGCATGAGCACCGGCTTCTGTCGGGGGCGTCTTGTCAGACGCCCATGACCGCAGCAGCTCGTTGAGCCTGTCTTTCACCATCCTGGTTCCTTGCACAAGAGTTCGCGCTTTCGGGTTCCTCGCTGCTTCTGAGCAGTCTCTTTCTTCATCAGCGGCTCAGAGTCTCAGCGTGTCACCAGTAAGTTGGACGCGCCAACCCCACAGATCTTTGCGGAAAAACGAAATGTTTTCTTCGAGGTCGGTTGGCGGGGAAGCGCTGCTCGCTCGCATGCCGCCATAGCTGTGACAATCGACCGCAATCGGGCCGGAAGCCCGCGCCTTGCGAGCGACCTGCCAGCGCGCTCACTCCTCCTCGGCCCCTGCGTCGGGCCGCTTGGCCCGCTCCTTGAGGAAGCGGGCGAACTCCGCGGCCGCCCGAGTGCTCACTTGCGTCTTCTCGAGATTCACGCGCCGCAGGGCGGGGAAGGTCTTCAGGAACTCGAGGAACTCGTCGTCCGCGGCGCTTCCCTCCAGGTCGATGTAGGTCAGGGCGGGGAGCCGAGTAAACGGCTTGAGACTCTCCGGCTTCAGCGCCCGACCCGAGCTGAGATCGAGCGACTCGAGCTTCGTCAGCGCGGTGAGCTCCGATACGTCGGCATTCCACCAGTTGAGCTTCTGCAGGCCGAGCTTTCTGAGGCCGGTCAGTGCCGAGAGCTTGTTGAGCTCCCGGCAGGGGAGGCTGCACTGGCGGAGACAAAGCGCCTCGAGTTGCGTCATCTTGCACAGGTGATCGAGCCCCTCGCTCCCGATCCGGCAACCTGCGATCCGCACGCATTTCAGCTCATCGAGCGCCCTCAGATGTTTGATCCCCGCGGCCGTCACACCCTGGCAATAGATGAGCCGCAGCTCCTCGAGCGAGGACAGCCGGGCGATGTGCGCCAACCCCCGGTCGGTGATGTTGGCCCGCACCCAGAGCATCCGGAGCCGGCGGAGCGGGGCGAGCCGGGCCAGCCCTGCGTCGGTCAAATTGCCCAACGGGCCCGGGCTTGAGCCACAGGCCACAAGCAGGAGACCGGGGACGCGGAACCGGCGCACGTCCCGGACAACGGCAGGCACGTCGTCGTCCGACAGACCACGGGTGGCCGAGACCACCCATTTCAGATCTCGTCGCACGGCGAGCGCGTCGCCCCCGCGAGTCGGCGCGGTGCCGATCACCTCGAGCTCGGGCCAGAGCGGGCCCGACCGGTCGACCGAGACGACCTGGAGCGGCACGGCGGGCTTGAAGTCGATCGTCGGCAGCTTGCGCGCGACGAGGGCCCGCAGCTTCGCGACATCACCGCCGACCGACACTGCGAACCGCGTGTCCCCGTGCCGGTCATCGAACCTGTCCAGCGCCTTGTCCAGGGCGACGGCCCGGGCGGACGTGATTCTTCCGCGGCGAGCGTAGTTGCGGATCTTGTCCCAGGCCGCCTTCGCGGCGTCCGCCCGCGCCTCGACGGGCGCCGTCGCGGCGGCCGTCTCGAGGGTGGACCGCAGGACCGCGCGGTCGTGCTCGACCGACGCGGCGAAATCGGTCCGTCCGTACTTTTGCTCGAAGCTGTCGAGCACATCGCTCAGCGCATCGATCTTGTCGTCGGGGATCGTCTGGCGGCGGAAGGAGGGGAGCACGTCCTTCTGCCACGCGGTACGGGCCGCGAGCTCCCGGGCCGCCGTCTTGACGGCCGGCAACCGCGCCGCGTAGCGGTCGCACAGCGGATGCCCCGGGGCCTGCTCCAGCGCGGCCTCCAGCTTCTTGGGATCGCAGGCCCGGATGGCCCGCAGGGCGACGGCGATATGGTCGTGCGGGGTCGTCGGCTTCCACGCGGGGGCGAGGTCCGCGATGGACTCCGGCGAGAGATCGGCCAGCGGCAGGACGTACGTTTTCTGCCGCTTCTCGCCCATCACCGAGTATTCCTTGACGAGCCGGACCGCCCGGTCGTTCACCGAGCGGACGACGCCCTTCACGGTGCCCGTCTTCTCCGAGCTCAACGTGACCGTCTTGCCACGGTGCTCGCGGAACAGTGCGACGGCGTCGAGCCCGGCGTGCGCCGCCGCGCCGACCGCCTTCCCGACGGCGACGACTGCGCGGAAACGATTGGCATCGGGCTCGATCTCATCGGTCAGCTCCGCCCCGCGAACAAGTGCCAGGGCGACCGCCTCATCGCCGTCGAACACCGCGTCCTCGATCCCCAGCAGCAACCGGTCGACCTCTCGGCGGGCCGCCTCCAGTTTCCGCGCCTCCTCCTGCTCGCGCGCGGTCTGTTCGGCCGAGTCGTCCGTGCCTGGCTTCGCCTCCGCCGAGGCGAGCTGCTTCCGCAGGTTCGCGAGCTCATCGTCGAGCGGGGTGTAGCGGATGGCCTGGGCCGCCTTGAGCCGGGCCCGGGCGTCGGAGGTCCGGCCGGCTTCGGCGAGCTTGCGCGCCTCGGCCAGCAGCGGTCGGACCTGCCGCTCGGCACGCGCCCGCAGGTCCGAGCGCTTATTCTCGAGCTCGTCGGGGAGCAACTCAGCGAACTGGTCCGGCAGCCCGTCGTACGTCGCCAGGGCGCCGTCGAAGTCGTCCCGCGCGGCGAGCTCCTGCGCCGCGTCGTTCGCCCGCTTGAGCTCCGCCTGCGCGGCCTTGCGGTAGCGGACGTGCAGCGCGGCACGGGCGCGCTTCGCCTTGTCCTGCAGGTCGGGCCGGTCGGCGAGCTGCTCGATGGCGCGGTCCCAGTTCGCCAGCCCGGCCCGGTAGTCCTCCGGGTGCCGGGCGACCTGGGCGGCAACG
>JAWODX010000135.1:0-11212 GCA_046483085.1 Planctomycetota bacterium | reverse complement strand
CCGATTTTCAGAAGCCGCTTCCGCGTCATCTGGCCGGTCTCCCGTTTGTCCGGCCCTGCCGGCACAGCGTCGCGGGCCGCCCGGCGGTGGGGCAGAGATGGTCCATTACGGCTCCACGTCCAGCCGGAGGAAGAACTCCACGTTGCCCTTGCCCCCGCGGAGGGGCGACTCGATCCATTGCGCCACGGAGAGGCCCTCGCGGTCGAGTTCGCGGACGACACGTTCCGCGACCGGGCCGGCCTTCGCCGGGGGCAGGAGGCCGCCGTCCACCTCGTCGGGCTCCGCCTCGTACTGGGGCTTCAGCAGCGAGAGCACCCCGCCGCCGGGCCGGGCCAGTCGCTGGGCGACGGGGAGGATCAGGCGCTGCCGGGTCCAGCCCACGTCGATCGTCACCAGGTCGACCGGTTCGTCCAGCTCGACGTGGAGGGCGTTCGTCCGCTCCATCACGACCACGCGGTCGTCCTGGCGCAGCTTCCAGGCCAGGGTGCCGTAGCTGGTGTCGACGGAGTACACACGCCGGGCCCCGTGTTGGAGCAGGCAGTCGACGAACCCGCCCATGTGCGAGCCCAGGTCGGCCGCGATCCTGCCGGCCGGGTCGATGTCGAGCGCGCCCAGGGCGAACTCGAGCTTGTCGCCGCCGCGCGTGACGTACCCGCTCAATCTTCGCTCCGCTCTGCGACCGGTTCCGGGGCCCGGGGCATGCGGCGCTTGAAGGCCGATCCGCGGACGAGCTGTCGGACCCGCTCGACGACCGCCCGCGGCACGCCGTCGGACACGAGCTCACCCTCGGACTGGCCCGCATCCACGAGGCCCGCCAGGGCGCGGTCGGCGTCGTCGTAGGACAGCCCGAGCTCGTCCTCGTCGGTCTGCCCGGGCCAGAGCCCGGCGCTCGGCGGCTTGCTGATGATCGGCTCGGGCACGCCCAGATGCCGGGCGAGCTCCCGCACCTGGCACTTGTACAGGTGGCCGATGGGCCGTAAGGCGCAGGCGGCATCGCCGAACAGCGTGTAGTAGCCCAGCAGCCATTCGGTCCGGTTCCCCGTCCCCACGACCAGGCCGTCGACCGCCGCCGACTGGTCGTATAGCATGATCATCCGGACGCGCGCCATGATATTCCCCAGCCGCCGCCGGCCCTCCGTGTCCAGCGCCCTCTTCAGGGTATCGACGGCCAGGGTGATGTCGATCTCATCGCAGCGGATCCCCGTCTGCCGGGCGACCAGTCGGGCGTGTTCTGCGCTCTCCGCCGAGCTGGTCCGGTGGGGGAGGATGAAGCCGTGCACGCGGCGGGGTTCGATGGCCCGGGCGCAGAGGAACGCGCCGACGGAGGAGTCCAGTCCCCCGGACAGGCCGAGGACCAGGTCGCCTCGGCCGGCGCCGTCGAGCTCAGTCCGAATGAAATCGATGATCCGGTCGGTCTCGGCCGCCGGATCGATACGCAGGTCGTCTCTCATCGGAACCTCCAATCGATCGAACGGTCAGGTCCAGAGCCACCAGAGGAAGAGGTAGGCGGGCAGCGTGGCGGCGATGGTGAAGGGGAGTCCCATGGCGACGAACGTCCAGAACCCGACGCGGTGCCCCTCCTTCCTGAGGATGCCCACGCCCACGATGTTCGCCGCGGCGCCGACCGGCGAGATGTTCCCGCCCAGGCACGCCCCGATCAGCAGTCCGAACGCCAGCAGGGCGTGCGTGTTCGTGAACGAGCTCAGCGCGGCGTCGGCGGGCAGCCCCTCCATCCGGCTGGCGATGCCCAGGACCGCCGGCAGCATCACCGCCGTGTAGGGCACGTTGTCGATGAACGCCGATGCCAGCACCGAGATCCAGACGACGAGGGTGAACGTCAGAAACAGGTCGTGGCCCACCATCTGGCTGATCCACACGGCGATCTGGTCGATGACCCCGGTCTTCTTCAGCGCGAACGTCAGGGCGAAGATGCCGGCCAGGAGCGCGACCGACTGCACGTCGAGCTTCAGGAGCCGGTTCAGGACCCCTCGTTTGCCCCGCCACAGCCAGTACCAGGTCAGCCCCACGATCGCCGCCGCCATGCAGACGGCCCCGTTCGCGTACAGTTCGCCGTGCGGGAGCCAATGCTCGGGCAACTGCGGGATGAGGCTGAGCCCGAGGATCTTGGCGACGAGCAGCCAGGTGGGGAACCAGCTCGTGGGGCGCACGAGCTTTGGGGGGGTGACGGGGCCCTTGTACCTGCGGAAGAACAGCATCCACAGGGCGAGCATGGAGCCGACCGCGCCCATCTGGACGGCCCAGAAGATGCCCGGCTTGCCCCGGTAGACGATGAAGTCGAGGAAGTTGAGCCGGAGCTCGCTGGCGAGGATGAGGCTCGGCGGGTCGCCGATCAGCGTTGCCGTGCCCTGCAGGTTCGACGAGATCGCCAGCCCGATGATGAACGGGACCGGCGAGACCTTGAGCCGGCGGGCCAGCTCGATGGCGATCGGAGCCACGATCAGGACCGTCGTTACGTTCTCGATGAACGCCGACAGGAGGCTGGCCATGGCGCAGACACCGAGCGCCGCCCCGCCCACCGTCTTCAGATGCTTGATGATCAGGTCGGCCAGCAGGATGGGGACCTTGGAGATGATGAACAGGTCGGCGACGACCATGGCGCCGAGCAGGATCATCAGTACGTTCCAGTTCATATGCTGCGGGGCGAGCAGGTGCACAACGCCGCTCCAGCGGCCGGGGGCGTCGGGGCCGGGCTGGTAGATGCCCAGCAGGAGCAGGCACAGGACGCCGATCCAGAGGGCGGTGGCCCGGAACCGCTTGGCCGAGCAGATGTAGATGTAGCCGGCGATGAAGATGAGGAGGGCCTGTATCCGCGGGTCCCGGATCGCCTCGATGATCCCGAGCATGCAGTGTCAGTCCCACCGTGTTCGGAGCAGGAGCGCGCCAATGGTACCGGGCGACCGAGGGGGTGTCAACGCGCGCCGGATTCGAGGGCGTCGGCCGGTGTCGGGGTCTGGGTGAGGCGTCGGAGGAGTTCGGCGTGCGGCTCGTCGGATCGGAGGAACGTGCGGCTCCGCAGCTCCCCCGAGCGGTCGTGCAATAGTACGCGGTAGAGGCGCCTGTCGTCCTGGAAGAACGCGACGTGGGCGCTCGTGCCGGTCTCTGCCACAATGAGAACGGTGGCGACGGGGGCCGCGTCCTCTCCCGGTGCGGAGGTCGGCCTGGAGCGGCGGACCCAGCCGGCGAGCGCGTCCAGGTCGTCCGACGAGAGCGCGACGGTTTGTCCTTCCCAGTCGAGCTCGGCGCGCTCGGCTTGCTGGATGTATCGGTTGATGACGTGGGGTGGCACGGGGCCCTTCTCCGGGGTGAAGAAGGACGGGATGACGATGGCGAGCGCGACGAGCGCGACGAGGGCCGCCGCGAGTTTCTTCTTGAGCGATGCACGCAAGGCCGCCCCTCCGAATGCCGCGTCCAGGTGCCATGATTGTAGCGGATACGGCCGGCGAAACCGACGTTTTTTTCGGCCGGACCGGGCCGGGGTGCGCGCGGAAAGTCGGCGGAATCTCCCAATTTGGGCTTGACACCGCCTGCGGAGGGGCTATAGTGAGGTTGGTAGGCGGGAGCAAATCAGCCGCCAACATTTCCGGGATACGCTGGCTGCGGGGCCTGTCCGTTCGCCCGCAGCGACACCGCGACGGAGTCACAATCTTGTCCAGGAACCGCCCGTTGCATCTGAGTTGACATGAATTCCCGTATGATGCCCCGCTGATCGGAAACCAGGCACTTCCGCACGGCCGTCCTCGGTTGTCGGCGGGGCCGGTCGGCGCCCGACACCGGGCGTCTCGCGCTCACCCCGCAGGGCTGCCCATACCCGGTCAGGATGCCCCGATGGAGATGGACACGCTGGCCGCAGGCAAGACCCCATGAGCGAGAAGTTTTTCCTGATCGACGGACACGCTCACTGCTACAAGTCGTTCTACGCCATCCGGCACCTGTCCGCGCCGGACGGCCGGCCGACCAACGCCGCGTTCGGGTTCACCCGCATGATCCTCAACCTGCTCAAGAAGGAGGAGCCGGACTACATCGCCGCGGCCTTCGACACACCCGACCTGACGTTCCGGCACGAGGAATACGAGGACTACAAGGCCCAGCGGCAGGCCATGCCCGACGAGCTCCAGCCGCAGATCCCCATCATTCGCGACATCCTCGACGCGGCGAACGTCCCCCTCGTCGCCGTCCCGGGCTACGAGGCAGACGACGTCATCGGCACCCTGGCCAAGCAGGCCTCCCGCGAGGGCATCGACGTTTACATCGCGACCGGCGACAAGGACGCACTCCAACTGCTCGACGGGCGCGTCCGCCTGTACGACACGCAGACGGGCAAGGCCTATACCGCCGAGGACCTGGCGGAGGAGAAGGGCATCCGGCCCGATCAGGTGCCCGACATGATGGCCCTGTCCGGCGATACGAGCGACAACGTGCCCGGCATCCACGGCGTCGGGCCGAAAACCGCACTGAAGCTCATCCGCGAGTACGAGACGCTCGAAAATGTCCTCGAGCACGCCGACGAGGTCAGCGGCAAGGTGCTCAGCCGGCGGCTCGCCGAGGGCGCCGAAGACGCCCGGACCAGCCGCCGGCTCGTCACCCTCGACCTCGACGTCCCGCTCGACCTGACGGTACCAGACTGTCAACGCCGGGAGCCGGACAAGGAGAAGCTGTTCGGGATCTTCACCGAGCTGGGCTTCAAGAAATTCATCGCCGAGCTGGGCGGCGTCGAGGAGGTCGCCGACACGGCCCCCGTCGCCGGCGAGCGCGGAGAGGTCCGGTATCACACGGTCGACACCGGGGACGCCCTGGGTGAGCTGGCCGAGGCCCTGGCCGGGCAGGACCGGATCTCGGTCGACCTCGAGACGACGAGCCGGCGGCCGATGGCGGCGAGCATCGTCGGATTCTCCTTCGCCTGGGAGGGGCGCGAGGCGTGGTATGTGCCCGTGGCCGGCCCGCTCGGCAGCCGGACCCTCTCGCTGGACGCGGCGCTCGAGGCGCTCCGCCCGGTCCTGGAGAGCGAGCGCCCGGCGAAGATCGGTCAGAATCTGAAGTACGACTGCGTGGTGCTCCGCAACGCCGGGGTTCGGCTGCGGGGCATCTCGTTCGACACGATGGTGGCGGCGTACCTGCTCGATCCGGACCGGCGGCGGTACAACCTCGACGACCTGACCCTGGGCTACCTCGGGTTCCGAAAGATCCCCACGGTCGACCTTGTGGGCAAGGGGCGCGACGAGATCACCATGGACCGCGTCGACGTGGAGAAAGTGGCTGAATACGCCTGTGAAGATGCCGACACTGTCGTCAGACTGTTCGACGTACTTTCCCCCAAACTGGAAGAGACCGGCCTGGCCGAACTGGCCCGGGAGCTCGAATTTCCCCTCGTCGAGGTGCTGGCGGAGATGGAGTACACGGGCATCACCCTCGACAGCCGGACCCTTTCCGAGATCTCCGAGGAGCTGGCCGCCAGGCTGGAGGCGATCGCCGGCAGGATCTACGAGGAGGCGGGCGAGGAATTCAACATCGATTCGCCCAAGCAGCTCTCGGCCGTGCTCTTCGACAAGCTGGGCATGCCGCCGAAGCGCCGCACGAAGACCGGATACTCGACGGCCGCCGGCGTGCTCGAAGAACTCGCCGTCGATTATCCCATCGCCGCGATGGTCAGCCGCTACCGGGCGCTCAAGAAACTCAAGAGCACCTACACCGACGTGCTTCCCAGGATGGTGAACCCGTCGACCGGCCGCGTCCACACGTCGTTCAACCAGACGATGACGGCGACCGGGCGGCTGTCGAGCAGCGAGCCGAACCTCCAGAACATCCCGGTCCGCACCGACGAAGGTCGGGCCATCCGGCGGGCGTTCGTGGCGTCGGGCCCCGACCGGCGGCTGCTGGCCGCCGACTACTCGCAGATCGAGCTGCGGATCCTCGCCCACTTCTCCGGCGACCCCGCGCTGTGTGATGCTTTCCGGTCGGACCTCGACATTCACGCGTTCGTGGCGGCCGAGGTCAGCGGCGTCGGGATCGACGACGTGGACCGCTCGATGCGCCGGCGGGCCAAGGCGGTCAACTTCGGCATCATCTACGGCCTGACCCCGTATGGCCTGTCGAAGGGGATCGGCGTGTCGGTCGCGGCGGCGAAGGATTTCATCGACGCCTACTTCGCCCGGTACAGCCAGGTCCGCGCGTTCATCGATCAGACGATCGAGGTCGCCCGGGAGCAGGGGTTTGTGACCACGATGTTCGGCCGCCGCCGGTACCTGCGGAACATCCGTTCGGAGAACGACACCGAGCGCCGCTATGCCGAGCGCATGGCCGTCAACGCCGTCATCCAGGGCACGGCCGCGGACATGGCCAAGATCGCGATGAACCGCATCCATCGCCGCATCGAGAACGAGGGCCGGCCGTCGAGCATGCTGCTCCAGATCCACGACGAACTCGTGTTCGAGGTCCCCGTGGACGAGCTCGACGGCGAACGCGAGATGATCCGGGACGAGATGGTCGGCGCCGGCGAGCTGGACGTGGCGATCAAGGTCAACATCGGAGTGGGCCGCAACTGGCTCGAAGTCAAGTGAGCACCAGATTGTCCGAACAGAGCGACGCGCGGTCCGACTCCTCTCGGCGTGCCCCGCGCGGCCCCGGCCGCCCGTGCACCGTCCTCGGCCTGGTCGGCGGGATCGGGAGCGGCAAGTCGACCGTCGCCCGCCTGTTCGAGGAGACCGGGGCGGCCGTCCTCGACGCCGACGCCATCTGCACCGAGCTGCACGACCTGCCCGAGGTGCGGCAGGCCATCGAGGCCGAGTGGGGCGCGGCGGTGTTCGGGGATGACGGCCGCCTGGACCGTGGCCGGCTGGCGGACATCGTGTTCGCGGACCCGGCCGAGCTCGACAAACTGAATGCCATCCTCCACCCGCGCGTGGTGGACCGAATCCGACGGAAAATCGCTGCGTATCGCGTTCCCGGAGGCCCGGAGCTGTGCGTGATCGACGCCCCGCTGCTCGTCGAGAGCGGGCTCGACCGGCTCTGCGACGTCCTGGTGTTCGTGCAGTGTGACCAGGCCACTCGGACCCGCCGCCTGGCCGACGAACGCCACTGGCCCTCCGACGAGATAAAGAGGCGGGAGGCGCACCAGCTCTCCACCGAGGAGAAACGCCGGCGCGCCGATGCTGTTATCTGCAACGAGGGCGATGCGCGGACCACCCGCCAACGCGTCCGCGAACTCGCCGATGAACTCAAACAGAGTGGAGACTAGGGATGGGCAACAGTAAGTCCAAACGGTCGAAGAAGAGACGGAACAACCCCGGCGGCAACAAGAACAACCGAAAGGGGAGGCAAGGTACCCAAACCCTTTCCCCCAAGGAGTACGAGGAGGCCAAGCGCGGCAGCATCGACATCGGCGAGCTCAAAAAGATGACCATCGCCGAGCTGCACGACCTGGCCAAGGAGAAGAAAGTCGAAGGGTACACGGGGCTGAAGAAACAGGACCTGATCTTCCACATCCTCAAGCACCAGGCCGAGAAGAGCGGCCTGATGTTCGGCGAGGGCGTCCTCGAAGTCCTGCCCGAGGGATACGGCTTCCTGCGGTCGCCCGACTACGACTACCAGCCCTCCCCGGACGACATCTACGTCTCCCCCTCGCAGATCCGGCGGTTCGGCCTGCGCACCGGGCAGCTCGTCTCGGGCCAGATCCGCCCGCCCAAGGACAGCGAGCGCTATTTCGCCCTGCTCCGCGTCGAGGCGGTCAACCACGAGGACCCGAACCTGCTCAGCGACCTCATCGTCTTCGACGACCTGACCCCGCTCCACCCCGACGAGCGGTTCCTGCTCGAGCGGGAGCCGGAGGGGATCGAGATGCGCATCATCGACCTCATCGCGCCCATCGGCAAGGGCCAGCGCGGGCTCATCGTCTCGCCCCCCAAGGCCGGGAAGACCGTGCTCCTGAAGATGATGGCCAACAGCATCACCGCCAACAACCCCGAGGTGAATGCCATGGTCCTGCTCATCGACGAGCGGCCCGAGGAAGTCACCGAGATGGACCGCGGCGTCGACGCCGAGGTCATCAGCTCGACGTTCGACGAGCCCGCCAGCCGGCACGTCCAGGTCGCCGAGATGGTCATCGAAAAGGCGCGCCGCCTCGTCGAGCTCCAGACCGACGTCGTCATCCTCCTCGACAGCATCACCCGCCTCGGCCGCGCCTACAACACCGAGGTCCCCCACTCCGGCAAGATCCTCTCCGGCGGGGTCGACGCCACCGCGCTCCAGAAACCGAAGCGGTTCTTCGGCGCCGCCCGCAACATCGAAGAGGGCGGCAGTCTCACCATCCTCGCCACCGCACTCATCGAGACCGGCTCCCGCATGGACGAGGTCATCTTCGAGGAGTTCAAGGGGACGGGGAACATGGAGCTCGTGCTCGACCGGCGGCTCGCCGACCGGCGCATCTACCCGGCCATCGACGTCAACCGGTCCGGGACGCGCAAGGAAGAGATCCTCCTCCATCCCGACGAGCTCAAGCGGATCTGGGCGCTGCGAAAGGTCCTTGCCGAAATGAACGCGTTCGAGGCGATCGATCTCCTCCGCCAGCGCCTCCGCCGCAGCAAGACCAACGCCGAGTTCCTCATGAGCATCGGCGAAACGGCACGCTGACCGCGACCGACGGCACCGGCTTGACGTCCCTCCCGCCGCCGAATATAGTGGTATGGACCCCACCGGAGAGGTGCCGGAGCGGTCGAACGGGCCGGTTTCGAAAACCGGTGAAGGTGCGAGCCTTCCCAGGGTTCGAATCCCTGCCTCTCCGCCAGCCGCACGCCCGCCGGACCGGCGCCATCCCTCCACGCCCTGATGACGGATCACGCTCGCGGGCGTCCGCCGCCGCGGCCGACCGAAGCTCGGCCGGTCGCCTCTCCATGTTCCGCACGCATTCCCCGGACGCGGCTGCTCCCCGCGGCATTGACACGCGGCCCCGCCCACACGTAGAATTGGACACGGGGTGAAACGCGGATCACTGCGACAGTGCGGAGCGGAGGTCCCCATGAAAACCATCACAATCGTCGGCACGGCGGCGCTCTTCTTGACCCACGTCGTCCCGGCCCTGGCGGCGGAGGCGAAGCCCGAGCGGGAGACGGTCGAGATCTGCGGCAAGACGCTTGAGCTGATGACCGTCGAGGAGGTCCGCAAGCACGGCTTCCCATACACGGAGGTACCGGACGGCGAGAACGCCGCGACCTGGTACATTCGGGGCGCGAACAAGCTGCACGAGCTTCGCGACAAGTTCCCCGACGTGCCGCTGGAGCAGCTAGAGCACGTGAAGAGACACAAGTGGGACCCGGATCTGAAGGAACTGGCACGGAAGATCGATCTGGCGGCGCCCGCGCTCGATCTCTATCGCAAGGGCGGGGCAAAGGAGAAATGCCAGCTTCCCTACTCGAAGACGGAGATGCTCGTCGGGATGCTGCTGCCGTCGCTGGGGCCGGCCCGCCGGGCCTGCGAGCTGCTGGCGTATGAAGCGCGGCGGCTCGAATCGAAGAAGGAGTTCGGCAAGGCCGTCGACAATTACGCCGTCGGGATGCGCCTCGGCTGCCACTACGGCCACGGCCGGGTGATGATCGATCACCTGGTCGGCATCGCGTGCATCGCCATCGCCGGTGAACACGCGTTTTACGGCGTCTATCGGCACGCCTACCCGCGGGAGGAGCTCGTCCGATTCCTGAAGGAGCTCGGCGACCTCCGTGACGACCTGCCCGATTTCATCCGCGCGATGAAGGGCGAGCGGGCGTGGGGATTGGGGACGGTCGATGACCTGATGGAGCTTGGGGCGGCTGGGGTTCAGGAGCTGACAGCATGGACCGGACGACGGGCGGCAGATGTTTCGCCCCTTGAAAAGCGCGCGATCCGCATCATCCTGCCCGACCGGACGGTGAAGAAGGACATGGCCCGCTATTACGACCGGATGATCGAGATGGCGAAGATCCCGTATCACAAGCCCGAGGCCCGCGTGCCGGAGGACAAGCTGCTGGCCCAGGGCAAGCCGTGGAACATCCTCGCCGGGATGCTGCTCCCCGCGCTCGGCAAGGCCCGCGAAGAGGCCGAGAAGGCGCGGGTCCGCGTCGACCTGCTCCGGCTCGCCATCGCCCTGCGGATCTACCACTGCGATTTCGGCGTCTATCCCGACCGGCTCTCGTGGCTCGTGAAGGAGAAAATCATCAAGGAGGTGCCGCCCGATCCGTTCAGCGGCAAGCCGTACGGCTATAAGGTCGAGAAGGGCCATTGGACCGCCTGGAGTGTCGGGAATAACTTCAAGGACGACGGCGGGGAGATCGGCGAGAGCATCTTCTGGCCCGAGGCGCCCGATTACGGCTTGACCAGCAAGCTGCCGCCGGAGAAGGACTACCGCCCGAAGGAGGGCGGCGACTGAATAGACGGGCAAGCAGAGGATGGCCCGGTCACCGCTGTGGCTGCTGAGGACTGGTACTATGTGCGATACAAACCAGGTTGCATTTCCGGCCTCGTGACGCGGGCATCCTGCCCGCGTGTCACGAGGGCGTCTCGCCCTCGTGCTGCATTGAGGCGGTCGACGCGGCCAGGATGGACGCGAGACCGCGGGCAAGATGCCCGCGACACACATACACACGGGCGCACACACAATATGTCGCACATAGTAACTGGTCACTGGTGACTGATGACTGAAGTGCCGGAGGTACCAATGAGAAGACTCGCGCTCCTGCCAGTCATGATCGCCTCGCTGTGCGCCGCCGCGCCCGCGGCCGATGACCCCGCTGCGTTCGCACCAAAGCACACGGTCTTCTACGTCTCGGCCCGCGACGTGCGCGACCTCGTCGAGCCGGCGCTCCAGACCATCGCGACGGTCGATGAGGAGCCGGCCGAGCGCATGCGCCGCTTCCTCGACCGCATCCGCCCGATGCTCGCCGGCCGCGGCTCGCTCGCCGTCGTGAAGACGAACGGCCGCGAGCCACACCCGCTGGGCCTGATCGAGATCGACCCGGACAAGGGGGACCTCGACAAGCTGGTGGCCGAGACGCTGAATGTTCACGTTAAGAAGGACGGCCGACTCCGGGCAATCACGTTCGACGGCGAGACCGAGCTGGCCTGGACGGTACGTGGGACCACGGCGTACCTCTCGGACAGCCCGCAGCATCTGAAGCAGATGCTGGCCCCGGGGGACGGGGCGCCCGCGAATCTGTCGATGAACGACGAC
>JAWODX010000107.1:0-3187 GCA_046483085.1 Planctomycetota bacterium | reverse complement strand
CCCGGAAGGGCGACGACGTCCGCGAACAGTTTACCCCGTACGTGAGCGGGATGGAGTACGTGATCGGGTCGTGGTGGGGGCGGTACGACAACGGCCGCTGCGGCGGCCCGGTCCCCGGGAGCGTCCGATACTTCACCGGCGAGGGCGCGGTCGGCCTGCCCCGTGACGTCGCCGCGCTCGTCACGAAGGTGGCGAAGGACGAGGTGGTGGTCCTGCTCCACAACCGGGCGAAGAGGGAGACGCGGCTGATCCTCACCGCCGGGTGGTACGGGCAGCACCGCTGGACGTCGGTGACGGTGGGCGGCGGGCCGGCGGTGGCCCTCGGGACGCGGCGAGTGAAGATCGCCCTCGAGCCCGGCGCCACCAGGAAGCTGGTCCTCGGGGTCGAGCGGTTCGCCAACGAGCCGACGCTCCGCCCGCAGGCCGCGGAATAGGAAGCTATCTCAAAATCGTGGCACGGCCTTCCAGGCCGTGGATATTCACGGGCAGGATGCCCGTGCCACATTTGATTCGCGCTCTTGAGATAGTTCTAAGGAGGGGGGCGAAGCCTGCTCGTGCCTGCCGTGGGGTGAGAGCGACGACCGGAGCGCCGCGCTCCCCCATTCGTCCGCGCCGCACGGGTGCAGTCGTCCGGCGTCAGCCGAAGAAGCGGCGTTTGATCCTGGAGAAGAACCCGGGGCGGCGGAGCGAGGAGAGGAACCGGTAGAACTTCTCCTCCGCCGCGTACTTGCGCTCCCGATCCTGAATCTTCCGGTCCATCAGGCCCAGCACCTCTTCGTCCTCGCCCTGGTCGAGCCAATAGCCGTGCCCTTCCGGGCAGTACTCCAGGATCAACCCGTAATACCGGTAGTCGAACTGGTGGAGCCGCTGATCGCACCGGGGACAGAGGAACTCGCTCTCCTTCTCCGCCACCACCAGGGTCCCCTTCACCTTGTCCTGATCCAGCCGGAGGTCCTCCAGTTCGTCCACCTCGCTCTCGTCGAACCACATCCCGCCGCACGTCGGGCACCGGTCGAGCTCGATCCCGTGTTTCTCGACCGTCTCCAGCTCGACATCCCGGCATTTCGGACACTTCATCGTCTGCCTCCTGGCAAGCTCCCGGCCGGCTCATCGCCGGTTATTCTACCGGCGCGCAGCGGCCGGCACAACCGGCCTGGTCGAGTGTGCGATACGACGGGGGAGACCGCGGCGGCTCTCCGCCACGGGCCGGGCCCGGCCGCACGATTCGATCCACGGGTCCCGCCAGTCGCTGCAATGTTCGGCTCCCTGTGGGCGGGTCCGCCACGCGGGCCGGCCGAGCTTCGATTCTACATACGCGCCTGGCGGACGACAATGCGGTCGAGCCGCGGCCGGCGGCGTCATCCGCGCCCGTACGTCCCGTGTTCGGCGGCGACCTCGTAGGCGGCGATGACGTTCTCGGGCGGCATCACCGGGCTGATCGCCTGGACCTTGAACCAGTACCCGCCGCCGGGCGCGAGGATGTCGATCACCCGGCGGCAGTGCTCGCGCACGTCGTCGACCGAGCCGAACGGGAGGATCCGCTCGACGTCGATCCCGCCGTGGAAACAGAGCCGCGCCCCGTGCTCGCGCTTCAGCCAGGCCGGGTCCATCCCGTCGAGCGGAAGAATCGGGTTCAGCACGTCGACCCCGCAGTCGGCCAGGTCGGCCACGTAGTCGGTGATCTGCCCGTGCGAGTGAAGATAGAACGCCACGTGCGGGAATCGCTCTTTCACCCGGCCGACGAGGTCGCGGTAAAACGGGACGACGAGCCGCCGGAAGTCGGCCGGCGACATGTACGGGGCGGCCGACCAGCCGAAATCGTCGCCCGTGCTCACCATGTCCGCCTGTTCGCCGACCTCGTCGAGCAGGCGGAAGAGCAGGGCGGTGTTGACGTGGTGGATGTGTCGGGCGATGGCGTCGTGCACGTCCGGGCAGAGCCGCACGTCCAGCATCCAACGCTCGAAGCCGCGCAGGTAGTGGTAGCGGTGGAAGAGCGTCGGGACGCCGACGACCGTCAGGTGTTCGCCCCCTTCGCGCGCCTCGCGCGCCCGGTCGCGGGCGTCGTCGGCGATCGTCACCGCGTCCGGGTCGGGCCAGTCGAACGCCTCGACGTCGGCGACCGTCTCCGCCCTCGCCAGCGGCGAGAACGTGCAGTAGGGCATGCCCACGCCCTTGTACTCGAACCGGCAGCCGTAGCCGTCCTCGAACCGGTCGCCGGGCAGCTCGCGCTTCGCGTTCGGATGATCGACGATCCCGCCGAGGAACGCGTACCGGTCGAACTCGAACTCGAACTCGTCGAGGAACGCGAGCAGCCCGTCGTCGTAGGGCTCCCGCGTGTTGATCATGTTCGGCTTGAAGATGGGGATCCGGTCCGGCTCTTCGTGGTGCATGGATGCCAGCAGGCGCTCTCTCGACGTCACGTCGATCTCCTGCGAAGCCGCGCCGGGCGGTCGGGAAGCGAGCGGAAGGTCCGCCTCGCCGAATCGGCGGGCATTCTACCGGTGCCGCCTGCGCCCCGCAACACAGCCGCCCCGCACGGGCGTCGGCGCCGCGCCCGGCCGGGATTGACATGCCGAAATCCGCCGCCTATGATGCCGCCGTTTCGGCCTGCACCCCCTGGAGGAACGTGCGATGCTCTACGACGAAGCCGCCGCGATGGGATACCTGATGGACCTGCTTCCCATCCCCGGACCGCCGGGCGACGAGAAGAAGGTCCAGGCGTACATCCAGGACGCGTGCCGGAAGCTCGGCCTGCCCGACGATGCCATGCGGAGCGACACCACCCACGAGCAGAGCGACTACGGCGGCAACACGGGCAATCTCGCCATCCGGCTCGACGGCCGGCGCGGCGGGCCGCGCCGCCTCCTCGCCACCCACATGGACACCGTCCCCCTCGCGGTCGGCTGCAAGCCCCGGGTCGACGGCGACCGCGTGGTCAACGACGCCGAGGGCCGCGCCCTGGGGGCCGATGCCCGCTGCGGCGTCGCCGCCGTGCTCCACGCGATCAAGCAGCTCCAGGCGATGGACGGCGACCATCCGCCCGTCACCGTGCTCATCACCGTCCAGGAGGAGGTCGGCCTGGTCGGCGCCCGGGGGCTCGACGTGTCGATCCTCGGGCCGGAGCTCCCGGCGATGGGCTTCGAGTTCGACGGCGGCCCGACCGACGAGGTGGTCACGCGGATCATCG
>JAWODX010000409.1:0-2554 GCA_046483085.1 Planctomycetota bacterium | reverse complement strand
GCTTCGTACCGCGCAGGATCATCTTTCATAAGGCTCCGGCCACGTCGCGTCCGTTCCCGGTTCGACCGGGGCCGACTCGTCCTCGAACTCGGGGGCCTCGAGGGGCGCGTCGTTCAGCTTCTCGAACTCGCCCGCGTGCTCGTTCGGGTCGAAGTGCGTGTCCCACAGGTCGACCGGCTCGACCGGTGCCGCGTAGAGGTTGTATCCGACGACGCCCGGGCCAGCGCTCGGCTGCCAACGAAGGGCGACGGTCCCGTCGGCGCCTCGCGCGGCGAAGACCTCGCGGACCGGGGCCGGCTGGGTCCGGACCACGTTCGAGGCCGCCACCTCGTCGCCGCCGGCCAGCGCGGTCACCCGGTAGTACAGGCGGCCGCCGTCGGCCGGGCCCGGGTCCGTGAACGCGGTCCCGTCGAGCGGCGAACCGTCGAGCTTCTCGAACTCCGCCGTCCACGGATGCTCGCCGCTTCCGCGGTGGACCTCGTAGCCGTCGACCCCGTCGAGCGCGCTCCAGGAGAGCGACACGCTCCCGTCGTCGCCGAGGTCCAGCTCGAGCGCCAGATCGCGGCTCGGGCGGCCCTCGTCGACCGGCCGGTATCGATAGGTCCACGTCTCGCGGATGGTCGGTGCGCCGGAGACGCTGTACTCCTCGCCGCCGCAGATCACGGTCACGTTCCGGGCCGGGTCGTACGCCGCGTCGAACAGGCTGTAGCTGGGGGCGGGCCCCTTCGGGCGCAGCGCCTCCCAGCGGTTCTCGCGGGGGTGATAGGCGAAGACGCGGACGAGGTCGCCGCCGGGCAGGAAGGCAAGCATCACGTCGTTGGCCGCGTCGTAGACCATCCGGGCGCTGCCGAGGTCGGGCGGCGGGTCCTTCGCCGCCAGCTCGGCCCAACGGTTCTCCCCCAGGTCGTACGCCCAGGTCCGCGCCCGGCCGTGCGCGTCGACGCCGGACGCGAGGATCAGCCGCCCGCCGACGGGATCGTACGCGGCGGCGTTGGCGCCGCCGGGGGCCGGCCCGGGCGGGTCCAGCGCCGTCCACTCGTTCGCGTGCGGGTCGTAGACCTTCAGGCCGCTCTTGAGGCAGAGCATGACGTCGTTGCGCCGGTCGAAGTGCAGGTGCCCGCTCGGACCCGGGTGGTCCGGCGGTCGCATCGGGTACCATTCTTCTTCCGCCGCGTCGAAGACCCAGGGGACGGAGAACGCGGCGAACTTGCGCAGGTACATCACGTAGCCGTGTCCGCCCTTGCCCGTCGGCGATTTCGTGGTGATCGCCAGCCCGCGGCTCGTGTCGAACGCGATGCCGTTCGTCATGCAGATGCCCGGCGGGGCCTGGCGCGATGCGGGGCGGCGCCACGTGTTCGAGCCGACGTCGTAGAGCCACGTGAGCGCCGTCTGCGGCGTGTCGTAGCGGCGGCCGTGCGAGCCCCACTGGACGACCTGGCCGCGCTTCGGGTCGAAGCAGAGCCCCGACTCGTAGCTGAGGTTCGGCAGGCGGAGGTCGTCGTAGTCGAGCCGGAACTGCCGCAGTGCGAACGAGTTCGCCGGCTGATCGACGACGGGCGGGCCGTCGGGCACGCCGCAGTCGCGGGCCGTCCCCCGCACGCTCCGCAATGCCTCCGCGACGTCCGGCAGCTCGGCGAACTCGCGCAGGCGGAGCGCGCGCAGCGCGCTGTGCGCGGCCCGAATGTCGTCATCTTCCTTCAGCAGGGTGAGGAGCGCGGGCGCGGCGGCGGGGTCGCCGCACTCGCCGAGCGATGTGGCGGCGGCGATTCGCACGCCGGCGGCCGGGTCGGAGCACGCCTGGATGAGCGCCTCGATGACGGCGGGGTCGCGCCGGCCGCCGAGAGCGACGGCGGCGTTGGATCGGAGCGAGCGGCGGCGGCTTCGAAGCAGCTCGACGAGCGACCGCCGGACAGTCGCGCTCCGGCTCCGGATCAGCGGCCAGATGCACGCCCAGCGGGTGTAGTTGTCGAACACGTCGTGCCCGCCGCAGAGGAACCGGGTGCCTGCGGGCGTGCCCAGCTCGCCGATCCGTTCGCTGGCCATGCTCTGCTCGTGCCGGGGGGCGCCGTGGGTCGCCCACCATTTCAGCACGCGGAACGTCTCGTCGTCGTCCCCCAGGTCGAGGTAGCGGAGCGGGAGCAGGGTCATGCGGGCGGGCGGGTCGGCGGCCAGGAGCGCCCGGAGCGTCTTCTGGCCGGCTCGGTCGGCCAGCATGGCGAGCGACCGAACGGCGTACTGGCGGAGGCGGCGGTGGTTGTCGGCGTCGAGGGCGACCTTGCTGAGGGCCGGCTCGGCCTCCGGGTCGCGGCTCTGGCCGAGGCCGAGCACGAGGGCGACGCGCACCTCGGGGTCGGTGCCCGGCGCGGCCAGCATGGCCGCGAGCCGGTCCCGTGTGCGGGGGTCCCCGATCGCCGCGAGGCCGCGTGCGGCGGCAGCGGCGACGAACCGGTCGTTGTCTTCGAGGGCACCTTGCAGGGCGTCGACGGCGCCGGGTCCGCCGAGGCGGGCGAGAGCCTCGGCGGCGGCGGCGCGGATCCGAGCGTCATCGTCCTCG
>JAWODX010000404.1:0-3616 GCA_046483085.1 Planctomycetota bacterium | reverse complement strand
TTCCTGCGCGGCGAGCGGATGAACATCTACTCGGCGGAGTGGCGAGTCCAGTGACCGGCCGCCAATCACGGATCGCGGGCGTCGTTCTCGCCGGCGGACAGAGCGCCCGGATGGGGCGTGACAAGGCCCGGCTCCGCCTCGGTGAACAGACCCTCCTCGAGCGGACGACCGGACTCCTGTGCAAGCTGTTCGACGAGGTGCTCGTCGTCGTGGACCGCGCGGATCGGATCGGCGCCGCGCGCGGCGCCCGGGTGGTCGAGGACCTCGTGCCGCGGATCGGCCCGCTCGGCGGCATCTACACCGCGCTGATGACAACGGAGCGGCCGGCCGTGTTCGTCGTCGCCTGCGACATGCCGCGGCTGGACGCCCGCGTGATCTCCGATCAGCTTCGTCCGTGGGAGCCGGCCGATGCCGACGCGCTCGTCCCGCTGGTCGAAGGCCGGGCCGAGCCGCTGCACGCGGTCTATTCCCGCCGCTGCGTGCCCGCGATCGAGCGGCGGATCGAACAGCGCGATTACCGTGTCCGGGCGTTCTTCGAGGCGGTCCGCGTGCGATTCTGGGAGCCGGGTCCGGCGGCGGCGAGCAGCTTCGCCAACGTGAACACCCCGGAGGACTGGGCGGCGATTGTCGAGAGCGGAGGGGACCGAGGATGCTGAAGGCGAGATGCCGCGTCTGGGTGGAGAAGGCCGGCCGGCCGGTGTTCGGCGACGGCCGTGCCGAATTGCTGGGCCGGATCGACGAGACCGGCTCGATCCGCGCTGCCGCCGAGCAGATGGGCATGTCGTACCGGCACGCGTGGTCGCACCTGGCGAAGATCGAACAGGGGCTCGGCAGGAAGGTGGTGCGTCGGCGTGTCGGCGGCCCGGGCGGCGGTGGCTCGACACTGACGCCGGCCGGCCGGCGGCTGCTCGAGAATTATCGGCGGTTCCGGACCGAGCTCGACGAGCAGCTCGAGCGACTCCAGCGGCTGCTGTGACGCGACAGCGGGCTTGCATGTCGTTTGGGCGCCGTTATACTCGGCTGTGCATAACGGTCGCGTCCTGTTCCAGGCGGGTGGGCTGATGGACCGATTGCGACGACGATCGGGCGGCGGATTCACGCTGGTCGAGGTGCTGGTGGTCGTGGGGATCATCGGGATTCTGGCGGGGCTGCTGTTTCCCGTGTTTCGGAGCGCCCGGTCGGCCGCCCTGCTGACCTGCTGCCGGTCCCGCCTTCGCCAGTGGGGCGTCGCGTTCGACCTGTACGCGCTCCAGAACGACGGGTTTTTTCCGCACACGGACGGACTGGACCGCGACAACGGTCCGCCGGACCGGTTCGGCTGGGTCGATGTCCTGCCGCCGCTCATGGACGAGACCCCCTGGCGCGAGCATGCCCGGGGGAAGTATCCGGGGCCGGAGACGATCTTCCAGTGCCCGGCGGCCGCGCTGGGGCCCGAGGATGCGTACAGCTATCGGCCCCGCCGGAACGGATACTTCTCGTACGCGATGAACTCCTGCCTGGAGCTGGACCACAACTGCTGGCGGGCGCCCGGCGACGCCGGCGTCCCCATGCCGAGCTTCCTGCGGCGGAACAAGATCGTCAACCCCACCCGGGTCATCCTCCTCTTCGATCAACTGCTCGACTCGGCCCGGGCCTATGGGGACACGGGGAGCTATCGGTCGGCGGGCAAGCACTGCGGCAGCTATCCGAAGGCGTTTGCCGCCCGGCACGCCGTCTCGTCCTCCGGACTCGGCGGATGCATCCTGTTCTGCGACTTCCACGTCGAGTGGCGGGCCTCCGTCTGGAAGCCCGACTGGCCGGCCGACCTGGAGGTCCCGCCCCGCGACGACCCGGACTGGTTCCCCTATCCCCCGGACGACGGATGAAAGGACACGAGAGATGACGCAGACGAGGCCGACAGCCGCCCTGGCACTTGCGACGCTGGCGATCTGCGCCGCGCTGTGCACCACCGCGACGGCGCTGT
This sequence comes from Planctomycetota bacterium, assembly GCA_046483085.1. Lineage (GTDB taxonomy): Bacteria > Planctomycetota > PUPC01 > PUPC01 > PUPC01 > JAWODX01. Next base: position 1,653 of record JAWODX010000404.1, on the reverse strand, counting down.
CCATCTACGACGTCCAGTACGTGGACCTGGCGGTCGACCCGGCGGGGAACAGCCCGTACGACGGGCAGGTGATCGACTGCGACGGCGGGATCGTCGTCCACAAGTTCCCCGGCTGGAAGCCGAAGCTCACCCTGCAGGACCCGAGCCATCCTGACGGGTGGGGCGGGATCGCGATCAAGGACTGGACGGCCGGCAAGGACCTGTTCAACGCCGTCGCCGTGGGGGATCGCGTCTCGTTCACCGGCGTGACCGTCGAGGAGTATCGCGGGAACACCCTGCTGCGGTTCGAGCCGGGCTCGGGCTACACGGTCGCGAGCCACGGGAACCCGCTGCCGCCGGTCCGGTCGGTGGGGCTGAACGAGATCGCCGCGCCGGTCGAGACCGCGGGCGGCGATTGGCTGGTCACAGACCACAGCGCGGAACCGTACGAGGCCATGCGGCTCCGGATCGCCGACGTGACCGTGACGGCGATGGACCTGGGAAAGGCGGAGGACAACTACAACCTGCACGGCGCCGGCGACGTCTGGGCGGCGGACTACATGAACGTCGACGCGGTCGGCGACTATCATCCGCTGGTCTCGACCGGGCAGCACTTCGACCGGGTCACCGGGATCCTGGAGCAGTACACGAAGCTCAACTACGGCTGGGACTATTACCAGTTGCTGACGACGAATTCGGACGATCTGGTGGTGAACGCGGTGGTGCCGGAGCCCACGGCGCTGGCGCTCGTGCTGGCGGGACTGGCATTCTTGCGGCGGCGGCGCTAAGATCGCGTTCGAATCGGACAATCTTGATGGGAGGGCAGGCCGATGATGAAGCGAGCTCTGCTGGGCGTGCTGTTCTTCGGTACGTTGTGGGGGGCATCGGAGGCGATGCTGGGCGGGGCGCTGTACGCGGCCGGCGTTCCGCGCGCGTCGGTGCCGCTGACCATCATCGGGTTCTGCGTGCTGACCGCCGCCCGGGGCTACCTCCCCTGGCCCGGCTCCGCCACGCTGATCGCCTCCTGCGCCCTGCTCTACAAGTTCCTGAACAATCCGTTCTTCGCCTGTCACCTGCTCGGGATCTTCCTGCTCGGCGTTTCCTACGACCTGGTGTTCGGCCTGTCGGGGGAGAAGCGGCGCGCCCTGTCTGCGGCCGCGGCCACCTACCTCGGCTACGCCCTGTTCGGCCTGCTCATCACCTACGTGTTCCGCTACTCGTACTGGGCGCGGGAAGGGTTTCCGAAGATCGCAGAGTATGTGGGGGTCAGCGGCACGATGGCGGCGGTCGGGAACGCGCTGCTCGTACCGGTGGTCGCCCGCGCCATGCATGCCGCCAGGGCGCAGGCGCCGGGCCGACCGGAACGCCGCGTCAGACTGGCGCGGGGCGGGGCGTCGCTGCTCACCGTCGCCCTCTGGGCCCTGTGCCTGACCGTCCCCTTCTAAGTGCTCTGATTCGCAAATACGGTGACGTATTCGGATCGGGCGCGCCGGCACGACGAACGCGCGGGTTTGAAGCCCCGGCGGGGCTGATGATGCCGGCGGGTCGGCCGGGCGTGACGCGGGCAAGATGCCCGCGACACCTCGGATACAGCGGGCTCTCCCCCGCGAACTGTTCGTCATCGTATTTGTGAATGAGACCACTAAGAAATTATCTCAGCCTCTTCACCAGAAT
>JAWODX010000527.1:0-3744 GCA_046483085.1 Planctomycetota bacterium | reverse complement strand
GGCGTCCGGGTCCGACTTGCCCCCCGTCTCGCCGATCTCCTCCACCGTGCCCGAGTGCAGCTCGAACGACCCGGGCAGCCAGTAGTCCTGGAACACCCACGCCTCGGGCATCTCGGGGTCCCGCGGCTGCAGCTCGGCCAGGTCGGTCCGCACCCGGTCGAACACGTACTGCGCCCGCTCGTACGCGCCGCGGCGGACCTCGCCCGACCGCCACGTCGCCATCCCTGTCGACATCAACTGGGCCAGCGCCAGCCCGAGCACCGACAGGATGCCGATCGCCACCAGCAACTCGACCATCGTCAGACCGCGGGAGCGCGCACGGACACACGGGAGCATCGGAGCATGGGGGCATGGGGGCATGGGCGCAGGGGCGCACGGCGCCGGCCGCGACCACGCCGCGAGCGGCCTTTTCATATGTCGCATCCGTCCTATCGGTCCCATCCGCTAGAACCCCAGCTCCTCGCTCTGCAGCACGTTGGCCGCCGACCGATACCGGGCCGTCAGCGACCGGAGCGCCGGCACCCGCCAGCTCGACAGGTCGTAGCCCCTCTCGAACTTGAAGAACACGCGGACCTCGATCGTGTCCGACGTCCGGTCGATCGTGTTCGCCGCGTCCGGGTCGTCGAACAGGTAGATCACGCGCCCGCTGTCCGCGTCGACCTCGTCCCACGGGACCGGCCCGGCCCGGCCCCACTCGGGCGAGTCGCCCAGCCGGGCCAGCACGACAACCGCGGTCCCCTCGGGCACGTCCGCCGTCCAGCGGATCGACTTCCACGTCGCGCCGCGGACCGACTTCTTCGCCCGGAAGAACACGAGGTCGTCATCGTCGGCGTGCGGTGTGTACCGGCGGGGATTGTCCTCGGGCTCGCCGACCGGGATGGCCAGCGGCATGCGGTCGTGGAACCGCGGGCGGAAGAGGCGGATCTGCCGCTGCGGCTCGTTCTTGTACGCGTTCATCTGCTCGGTCGACGTGTCGCGCACGTCGTCGAACCGCTCCAGCCCGGTCAGGTCGATCGGCGTCGTGCCGAACCGCCCGCGGAAGTGCTTCACGCCGTTGAAAAAGCACCGCGTCCGAATCGGGTCCGAGTCGGCCACGGTCTCCTCGGTCTTGTGCGTGTAGTAGATGATCTCGCGGCCGCCGCCCCCGTCGCGGATCTCCAGGTAGCCGCTCGGCGGGAAGTCGCCGTGGTCCTCGACCGGGATGCGGTCGGTCTGGAACGCTGCGATCGGCTGGTCGTTCTCGTCGAACGGCGATGCGAACATGACCGTCGCCGGTACGTTCGGGAGCGGCAGGATGCGCGAGCCCGCCGGGTGCTCGCTCGCCGTCGTGCCCAGCCGCGCCCGGCCGAGGATGGACAGGGCCACCGTCCGCCCGGTCAGCGTCGGCGGCGGGCTGTCCGCCGGGTCGTCGTGCGGCAGCGGGTTCCCGTCCTCGTCGGTGTGCGAATCATAGAGGTGCCGGCTGCCGGCGCAGACGAACGTGTACTCGCCCGGGCCCGGATCGTCGGCCCGGATCTCGGAATAGAACACATACTCGCGCTTGTGGCTGGTCGACGAGCTGCCGGGCACGTCCTCGGTGAACGTCCAGTCGCCGGTCTCCGGGTCCTGCGTCCCCTGGTCCCGCTGCTCCTCCGTGATGTGCCCCTGGTCGATGAGCCACTGGAGCGTGTCGGGATCGGTGGTCAGCTCGCGGGTGCCGCCGGGATGCTCGGTCTTCTTGTACGACGTGATGACCAGGTAGCCGCCGTGCGGGTTGAAGCCGGCCTCGATCGGGTCCTCGCCCACGACGACGTTGCCCGTGGCGGCGATGGCGCCCGGGGCCGTCACCGTGGGGCTCCTGGTCCGCGCGACGGAATCCGACACGCGATGGATCCTGTGGGGCCAGCGGACCTTGTAGAACAGCGCCTCGTCGCCGACCTTCAGCAGGCCGGCCAGCGGCCAGGAGCCCGTACCGAACATGCCGTCCGAGTCCGCCCACTGCCACTCCTTCGAGTCGTCCGCGTCGAACAAGGCGTCCAGCGTGCCGAAGACCAGATCGGCGCCGGCGTCGGTCGTCGCGATCCCGTCGACCACGGGCGTCGCGTGGTTGTTCGTCGTCGTGCCGCGCAGGCGCAGCGATGTATCGGCGCTGCCCCAGGGGTAAGTCGAGAGGAGCACCTCCCCGATCGTGGCCTCGGCCGCGCCGCCCGTCCCGGACGCCGGGCCCCCGATCGCGACGTACCGTTGCGGCGTATACCATCCGCTGGGGAACTTGGCCAGCCGGGCGTTCACCGGCCGCTCGCCCTTCTTCACGTAGATCGCAAGCGCCGGCGGGACGAACTCGGTGAACGCCGACAGTGTCTCCCCCTTGCTCAGCGCCTCGGCCCGGGCGACGACCCTCTCCTCGCACTCGCCCGGGCTCGTGTCGTCGTCGAGCAGCGTGACCCGGTCGCCCCCGCCGATCCGCCCGCCCGACGTCACGCGATAGACCGGCAGCACGTCCGCCCCGGTCGCCTGGTCGTCGACGGCTGTCCCGGCCGCGCCGCGCATGCTCGACGTCTCGATCGTCCCGCCGCCCGACGCGTTCCGCGTCGCCTTCTCCGCGGCTGCGTTCACCAGGAAATCGGTCCCCGCCCGGTGCGTGTAGCTGATCCACTCCTCGCCGACCTGCACGAAGCAGGTGTTCCGGTCCAGCCCCTCCAGGTCGAACCAGTCCTCCACACCATCATCGATGTCAACGTAGTGCGGCATCGGGTAGCCGGCGTTGCTGGTCAGCTCGACGGACACGCAGACCACGGCGGCGCCGGCGGCGTGATCGGCGGCCGACGAGGTGAACTCCGTCGCCGGGGTGTCGCCGAAGTCCTGCCCGCGGCCGTTGCCCGGGGCCGTCGCGTCCACCGCCAGCTTGTAATAGCTCGTCCCCGCCGCGTCGGTCGCCGTCGTGATGCCGTCGTACTTGATGATCTCGTCGTCGATCCGGACGTATCCCTCGTCGGGGAACCCGGAGGCGTCGGCGACGGGGACCTCGGTGCCCGCGGCCGTGAGCGGCGGGTCCACCGACTCCGGCGGGTCGCCCTCCTTGATGTCGGGGATCTGGCTGGCGTACTTCTGCTCCAGCGCGGCCGCCAGCGTCGCCCCGCCGCGGTGCACACGGTTGAACGCGAGCTTGTTCGTGCTCTCGTCGCGGTTGATGAACTCGCAGCCGCCGTAGCCGTACACCGTCTTCGGGCCGGGGGGCGGATCGGCGATCGCGCTCTTCTTCGTCTCACGCACCCCCTCCGCGTCGGCGTCCTCGAGATAGTTCGCGACCCGGGCGATCCACTCCTCGTCGGGGAGCCCGGTGCTCTCGGCCTCCGCCCCGCTCGGGTGGTAGCTTCCGACGAGCCGGCCGTCGAGCATCAGGGCCATCCGGCCGGGGTCCGCTCCCGCCCACAGCGCCTCGATCTTGTGCCAGACGCCCGTCGACAGCGCCGTCGTCGCCCGGACCTCGGCCGAGCGATCCTCGGCCGTCTCGTCGGCGATGCGGAAGACGAGCTCGCCGCTCTCGTACGCGACCCGGATCCGGTTCCAGTGGTCGGCCGCGCCGTCCGCGGCCACATCGAAGAACACGTGCGAACCGGCCGGGTCGAACGTCTCCGCCGGCTTGACCCAGAGGGCGAAGCGCCGGAGGAGTATATCGACGTACAGTTCCGCGCGCGCCGCGAACGTCTTGAATCCGGCCGAACCGCTCGCGACGTACAGCCCCCGGTCGCCGTTCCGGAACAG
>JAWODX010000377.1:0-10537 GCA_046483085.1 Planctomycetota bacterium | reverse complement strand
GACGGGCCCGGGTACGTGCGCCGCTCACGGCTCGACCGGCACTACTTCGAGTTCAGCACCGGCGAGTTCTTCTACCCGATCGGCCACGCCCTCCGCTCGCCGTCGGACGACCGCCGGCCGTACAACTACCGCTTCCAACTCCCCGAGGGCAAGGGGACGTACGTCTACGACGAGTACTTCCGGCGCATGGCCCAGGCGGGGGAGAACGCGGCCCGCATCTGGATGTGCTCGTGGTGGTGCGGGCTCGAATGGAACAAGCGGTGGCCGGGCTTCGGCGGGATCGGCCGGTACAACACCCAGAACGCCTGGCGGCTCGACCACCTCGTCGAGCAGGCGGGCGAGCGCGGCATCTACATCATGCTCGACACCACCAACCACGGGCAGTACAGCGTCGAGATCGACCACGAGTGGGAGCACAACCCGTACAACCGGGCGAACGGCGGGTTCCTCGACAGCGCCCGCGAGTTCTTCACCGACAAGCGGGCGAAACAGAAATACCGCGACCGCATGCGCTACACCGTCGCCCGCTGGGGCTACAGCCCCCACATCATGAGCTGGTCGCTCTTCTCCGAGGTCGAGTTCGTCGAGGAATACTGGCGGTACAGCAAACACAACCGAAACAGCTTCAGCCCCCACGTCCACAAGTGGCACGCCGAAATGGCCCGATTCGTCAAGACCCTCGACCCCTTCGACCACATCGTCACCACCCACGTCAGCCACCCCTGGCGGGGGCGCGACATCTGGCGCCACGAGGAGCTCGAATTCGTCCAGAGCAACGCCTACAGCAAATACCCGCAGCTCGGCCAGGTCGACGTCGTCGGCGCCCTGCGCCGGATCCACTACGACTACCTCAAGCGATACGACCGGCCGGCGCTCATCGCCGAGTACGGCGGCCACTGGATGAAAAACTCGCCCCGCGCCCTCGACGCCGAGCTCCACGCCGGGCTCTGGGCGACCGCCATGATGCCCTACGCCGGAAACACCGGGTTCTGGTGGTGGCTCCACGTCCACTTCACCGACAAGTACAAGCACTACCGCGCCCTGGCCAACTACATGGCCGGCGAAGACCGGCGCGGCCGCAACCTCGTCCAGAGCGACCTCGTCATCCACTCGCCCGACGACGTGCTCCGCACCGTCGGGCTCCAGAACAAGACCTCCGCCTACGTCTGGGTCTATCACCAGCGCGTGCCCAGGACGCTCAAGTGGATCCCGCCCGTCAGCGGCGGGACGCTCGAACTGCCCGCCCTGAAGGACGGCATCTACCGCGTCGAGTTCTGGGACACCTACCGGGGGGTGAAGACCGACACCCGCGAGGTGCAGTGCGCCGAGAAGACCCTTCGGCTCGAGCTCCCCGCGGTCAAGAACGACCTCGCCCTCAAGATCAAGCTCAAGAAGGCCGCCCCCGCCAGCCCGAAGCCGGAGTGACCCCCGCGCGTCACTCGGGACTGTAGCGGAAGGCCCACATGCGGCCGCCCATGTTGTGGGTGGCCAGCAGGACCTTGTGCCGGGCGTCCCAGCACAGCATCTCGGTCGCCTTGCCCGGCTTGTTCGTGTCCAGCTCGCTCCACGCGTTCTTCTCCACGTCGAAGACGAACGTCCTGCCACCGAGCAGGCAGATGACGACGCGGTGTTCCGGGTCGTACGCCGGGGTCGGCCGGCCCTTGACCTTCGGCAGCTCGGGGTCGGGTTTCAACTCCCGCCAGGCCTTCTTCGCCGGGTCGTAGAGGAGCGTCGTGTTCCCCTTCTTGCCCGGCTCGACGACGAGCATGCCCTTGAGGGGCGGGACGTGCGTGCCGTAGGTGTAGGCCCTGGCGCGGGGCCGCGGGCCGGCCGTCCACTGCCGCTTCGCCGGGTCGAACTGCCTCACGGTCGTATCGCCCCAGCCGCGCTTGGTGTTGCAGACGAAGAGCCCGTGGTCGGGGTCCCAGCAGCAGGCGACGCCGGGCGCCGGCTTCTTGCCCTTGCTGGGGACGAGCTCGAACCGGTCCTTCACGCCGTCGTACTTCCACGTGCCGCTTCCGCCGGGCCAGCCTGTCGGGAGGCTGCGGGCGAGGCGGTTGCCGGCCGTGCCGCCGGCGAACCAGGTGACCTTGCGGACGGGGTCGCAGGCGTAGAACCGCGTGCAGCCGTTCGCCGGGCGCGGCGGGCCGCAGGGGTCGACCCAGCGGAGCGCGATCCACCGCTCGGTCGCCGGGTCGTACGCCGACAGGTCGTTGCCGTATCCGCTGGCGAACGTGGTCCCGCCGTCGTTGCAGCCGCCGTACTTGAGGGCGAAGCCGGTCGCGGCGTCGTAGGTCATCGGGACCTCGCCGCCGCCGATGGCCCGTCCGCCGCCGAGCTTCACCCACTTGTTCGGCTCGAGCTCGAGCAGCTTCTTGTTCGGCTCGGCCTTGGGGAAGACGGGTTCCTCGGGCGCCTCGGGGCTCTCGAACGGCGTGAGTTCGGCGAGCGAGAGCGGGTCGGTGTTCTTCGCTCCCTCGGGCCGATAGCGGAGCACCCACACGCCGAAGGTGGGGGCCGAGACGACGACGGCCTTGTTCGCCCGGTCGTAATCCATCGCGATCCGGAGCACGAACCGGCCCTTCGAGTCGCCGGGGAGCTTCGGGATCGCCGGCCGGCCGACGTCGAGCTTCGTCCACGCCGCCTTGTCGGTATCGAGCGCCCAGGTGTCGTGCAGCACGACCCCGCCGCCGCGGTGGGCGTATCCGTACCCCTTGCCGCCCTTGCCGATCCCGCCGTAGACGATCACGCGCTCGTGCTCGGGGTGATAGGTCGCGCCGGCGTAGACGCGCGCGGGCGGTCCGGTCTCGCAGTCGAGCTTCGCCCAGGTGTTGGTGCCCGCGTCGTAGGTCCAGGTCGGGCCCGGGCTGCCGTCTTTGGTCAGGCCGAGGAACACGCACACCCCGACCGATTCGTCGAACACCCAGACGCCGGCCTTCGCCGGCCCGGGCGAGCCCTTCGTCGGCCGGCCGGCCCACTTGTTCGTCTTCGGGTTATAGACCCACGTCCGGCCCTTGTTGTGCCGGGCCGACCACTCGCCCGCGTACGCCGGCTCGCGGATGACGAGATCGTTCTTCGAGTCGTAGACGATCCGCACGCCGTACCGCGGCCAGTTTTTCGACTTCATCGGCTCGAACGCGCCGGTGGCGGGGTGGTACTGCCAGATGTCGTGGAACAGTTCGGGGTGGTGGCGCCCGGCGAGGCCGGCCCCGCCGTGGATCCAGATCACCTCCCGTTTCGCGTCGTAGGCCATCGACCACCAGGCCCCGGCCCCGGGCCGGTCCGACGGGGGCGGCCAGGAGTAGTCGACCTTGAGCGGATTCGCCCACGCCCGCTCGCCCAGGTCGAACGTCCACAGGCTGTTGCTGTCGGTCGGCGTGTAGCCGCCGTACCGGTGGAACCTGGCCGACGCCGGGTCGAAGCACCAGAACGCCCCGCGGCCGGGCTGGAGCTCACGGGCGAGCGGGTCCGGCGGGCAGTCCGCCACCTTCGTCCATTGGTTCGCGGGGACGGTCATCTCGCCGGTCGGCACGGTCGCCCCGGCGGCCATCGTCGCCGCGCAAGCGAGCGCGAGCGCCAGGGCCATCAGTCGTGGCATCATCGGGTCTCTCCTTCGCAGTGGTGGTTGCCCCCAGTGTAGGCCACCGCCCTCCCCCGGTCAAATCGTCGGGGGACACGTACCGCTTCTCTGCCGCATCCGCGGCAGAGACTTCCGGTACATGTCCCCAGCGTCGGTACCGGCCGGCGGTGCCGCGCACTTGACCGGGCGGCGCGGGCGCGGTACGCTTGTGCCCGGCCGGTCCCGTTTTGGAGGGCTGAGGGATGCTCTGGATTCTGAAGCGCATACGGAAGCTGATCGCGGTGCTGCGGGGCGGGGCCACGCCGGTCGAGGTGGGCATGGCGGCGACGTTCGGCGTGCTGCTCGGGTTCGTGCCGCTGGCGAGCGCGCTCACGATCGTGCTGGGCGTCATCATCCTGGTGCTCAACCTGCCGCTGTCGCTCGTCCTCTTCACGTTCGCGCTGAGCAAGCTGGCGGCGCTGGCGCTCCGCCCGGTGACGTACGGCTGGGGGAGGGCGATGCTGGAGGTCGGGCCGGTGCGCTCGGCGGTGGCGGGTCTGGCGAACGCGCCGTTCACCGCGTGGATGGATCTCGACCGGTACTGCACGCTGGGCGGGATCCCGGTCGGGCTGCTGCTCGGGCTGCTGGGCGCGGTGCTGCTGGCGGTGCTGGTCCGCGGGTTCCGCGGCCGGATGGCGAAGCTGGAGGCCGGGTCGGAGCGGTTCCAGCGGCTGGTGAACAGCCGCTGGTTCAAGGTCGTCGGGTTCATCCTCTTCGGGCGGCGGAAGGCGGGCAAAGGGAAGACGTACGCCGACATCCTGGCGACGAAGACGCGGTACGTTCGCAAGGGCGGGGTGATCATCGCCGTGGTGTTCGTGGTGCTCGTACTGCTCGTCGAGCGGGCGTTCGCCCCGCCGGCGAGCCGGTGGGCGATGCAGCGGGGCATGACACAGGCGAACGGAGCGACGGTGGACATCGGGAACGTGGACGTGAGCATCCTGGGCGGCCGGCTCGCGCTGACCGGCCTGGAGATCTGCGATCCGGACGATCTGAATCGCAACTGGCTGGCCATCGACGAGGTGGCCTGCGACTTCGACGTGGGCGCGGCGCTGGCGCGGCGCCTGGTGATCGACGAGCTGACCGTCGGCGGTGTCCACACGAACACCCCGCGCGAGGTCCCCGGCGAGGCGCTGCCCAAGCCCGAGATGCGCCCGCTGGAGAAGCCGAAGAACGCAGTCTTCAAGTACCTGAAGGACCCGGAGTTCTGGCGGAAGCTGCTGGAGAAGTACCGGGAGTTCCAGGCGCGCCGGCGCGAGCAGGAGGAGGAGAGGCGCGAGGAGCTCGATTACGGTACGCTCCGCGCCGCGGACCTCGTGCTCGAGCGGCCGGCCCTGCACATGCGCCTGGCTCGGGCGGCCGGCGTGAAGGTCAGCGTGAAGGGGGTGGAGGACGTGTACACGGCGGAGCTGCGGGACGTCTCGACGAACGCGCGGCTCGCCGGGAAGAACCCGACGCTCCGCATCCGGAACGAGAGCGGGACGGTCGACCTGGCGGTCGGCTTCAACTTGATCGACCGGACGAAGCCGCACGTGATCGGGCTGGAGACGAAGCCGATCCCGGTGGATCGCGTGCAGCGGATGCTCAGCGACAAGAACAAGGTGCGGCTGCAGGGCGGGCAGATGCGGCTCTCGATCACGGACGGCCGGTTCTCCGCGCACCTGCTCGACATCCCGATCCAGGTCGAGCTGCTCAACCTGCAGGCGGGGGTCGGCGAGGGCGGCCTGTTCAACGTCGACTCCGAGCGCGGGAAGCGGGCGATCGAGAAGTCGCTGGCCGCGGGGGGGAATCTGAGCACGACGCTGACGCTGCGCGGCCGGCCGTACCTGCCGACCGTGGCGTTCGACGGCTCCGGCTTTCTCCGCGGGTTGGCCGGCATCGCCGAGAACCTGCCGAACGTCGCCGGCGACGTCCTCCGGGAGGAGGCCCGGGCGTACGAGCAGGAGATGGTCGAGAAGCTGAGCAAGAAATACGGGGACAAGGTCCCGAAGGACGTGCTCGACGCGTTCGGGATCGGGACGGGCGAGGGCGGCCCGGCCGAGGGGATCCTGCGGGGCATCCTCGGCGGTGACGAGAAGAAGAAAGGGAGAGAGGACGAAGAGGGCAAGAAGAAGGGCGGTGCCCGGGGCCTGATCGAGGGCATTTTCGACCGCTGAGCTTCGGGGCCGCGAGGTTCTGGCTTTCGACGGGGCAGGTGTCAGGGAGGAAAACGGCGAAGGGGAAAACGGGAAGAGGCTCCTCTTTTTCTTGCACCGTCCCGGCGGCAGGACAGATCCCCTTCCTGATTTCCCGGCCTTCCAGTCTTCCTCCTTGTGCCTGCGTTGAGTGGCGGGGTTGGATAGACGGAGGTCCCAATGTCTCTGCTGGTGGCGGCGGCTGCATTCGTTCTGTACTTCGTGGCGTATCACACGTACGGCCGGTTCCTGGCGCGGCGGATCTTCGGGCTGCGCGCGGAGGCGCGGACGCCCGCCCACGAGCTGGAGGACGGGGTCGACTACGTGCCGTCGCGCAAGGAGGTGGTGTTCGGGCACCACTTCACGTCGATCGCGGGCACCGGGCCGATCGTGGGTCCGGCGCTCGCCGTGATCTGGGGCTGGCTGCCCGCCCTGCTCTGGGTCGTCTTCGGCTGCATCCTCATGGGCGCCGTGCACGACTTCGGGGCGCTGGTCGTCAGCCTGCGCCACCAGGGCAAGAGCGTGGCCGACGTCTGCGCCCGGCTGGTCAACCCGCGCGTCCGCGTGCTCTTCCTCGCCATCGTGACGTTCTCGCTGATCATCGTGATCGCCATTTTCTGCCTGGTGATTGCGAACATCTTCAAGATGTACCCCGACACGGTCTTTCCCGTCTGGATGGAGATCCCGATCGCGATCGGCCTGGGCCTGATCATCCGGCGGTGCCGGTCCGTCCGGACCGTCATCCTGTGGGGCGTGGCCGCGGTCCTGCTCATGTACGTGACGGTGTGGATGGGTGCGGAGCTCGAGTCGCTCCACGTGACCATGCCGACGCTCGCCGGGTTCGGCCCGGTGGTCATCTGGTCGGTGATCCTGCTCGTCTACTGCTTCATCGCGTCGGTGCTGCCCGTGCAGACGCTGCTGCAGCCGCGCGACTACATCAACGCCTACCAGCTCTACATCGCGCTCGGCTTGCTGGGGCTGGGCCTGGTGGTGAGCCGTCCGGAGTTCGCGGCGCCGGCGACGAACTTCGGCCAGGCGAACACCCCCAGCCCGTGGCCGCTGCTCTTTGTCACCGTCGCCTGCGGCGCCATCTCGGGGTTCCATGCGCTCGTCTCCGGCGGCACGACCTCGAAACAGCTCAGCCGCGAGACCGACGCGAAGGCGATCGGCTACGGCTCGATGATCCTGGAAGGCGTGCTGGCGGTCCTCGTCCTCATCGCCGCCGGCGCCGGGCTCGGCCTGGACTACAACGCCAGGATCAAGGTGGACACGAGCGACCCGGCGGAGGAGGCGGAGGGGCTCGCCGTCGTCGAGGAGTTCCGCCGGAAGAACCCGGACGTGGCCCTGAGCAAGGAAAAAGCGGACGGAGCGGAGACGTACACGTCCCAGACGATGACCGGCCGGTCGGCTTTCGACTGGCATTATCGCGGCTGGCTGGCCGCCAAGGGTCTGGCCGACAAGATCGACGCGTTCGTCCGCGGCGCCAGCAACATGATCCAGCGCGTCGGCGGGCCGTTCACCCGGACGCTCTGCCTGACGATTATGGGCGTGTTCATCGCCTCGTTCGCCGGGACGACCCTCGACACGGCGACGCGCCTCCAGCGCTACATCATCACCGAGCTGGGCGACGCGGTGAACATCGCAGCGCTCCGGAACCGCTATCTCGCCACGTTTGTCACCGTGCTCGCCGCCGGCGGCCTGGCGCTCTGGGACGGCAAGGGAGCCGGGGCGCTCATCCTGTGGCCGCTGTTCGGCACGGTCAACCAGCTCATCGCCGCACTCGCCCTGATGGTGATCTCGGTCTACCTATACGAGACGGGCAAGCCCATCTGGGCGACCGCCATCCCGTTCGTCATCATGATCTTTCTCACCGGCTGGGCGATGATCTACAACTGCCGCGCCTTCCTTTTGGGGACGGACTTCGTCAAGCGGCAGCCGCACCTCTTCGTCATCGGGCTCATCGTCGGCGCCCTCGAGGTGTGGATGGTCGTCGAGGTCGTCCTCCACGTCCGCCGCAAGAAGAGGGAGGCCGCGGCGGCGACGTAGGCGGGGCCGAACGCGTCCGACCACTTGCCTTGAACCCGGCGGCGGTTTCTGCAGAGCTGGCGGCCGGTCCGGCATCGCCCCGGGCGTGCGGTCGGCGCGAACCGAAATCCGCTCGCGAAGGCGGAAAGGATGCGAGGTCGCCCGCAAACTGTCTCAATAGTCGGTGGGGCAGGCATTCCTGCCTGCCAGACGGCGGACAGGAATGTCCGCCCCACCTTTTGAGATAATCCAAGAAGAGCGATCTCGCTGCCGCTCGGGAGGTGTTTTCGGTTTTCATGAATTCATGAAAACCGAAAACGCCGGCAGAACTATCCGGGCAGCCTTGCGCTTTCTGGTGTCCTTCGTCCCCCTGTGCGGGGGCGAGCCACCAGAGCGACCTGGAGCAGCGCGCCGCTTGAACGCCGCCGCCCTTTCTGCTACGGTTTCCGTGCGATGAACGCCCTCCCTGACGACAAGGCCGGGCTGATCGAACGGGCCGAGGCGGCCGGCGGCATGTTCCGGGCCGGCGAGAACGGCGTGCGGGCCATCTATGGGACCGCCGACGAGGCGGTCGACTTCGTCTGCCGCGACGGCGACACCCTCGCCTGCGTCCGCTCGAAGATGGGGTATCCGGCGATCTACCCGCTGCGGCCGACGCGGATCGAGCCGCCCGTAGGGGCCGTCCTCATGGACCTCGACGGGACGAGCGTCCGCAGCGAAGATTTCTGGGTCTGGATCATCGAACGGACCACGGCCCGGCTGCTCGACGATCCGGCCTTCACGCTCGCCGAGGACGACGCCCCGCACGTCTCCGGCCACTCCGTCTCCGAGCACCTCGAACATTGCATCCGCAAGTATTGCCCGGACCGGACGGTGGAGGAGGCGCGGGCGATCTACTTCGAGATCACGCACCGCGAGATGGACGAGATCCTCGCGGGCCGCGGCCGGGCCGACGCGTTCCGCCCGAGCCCCGGCCTCAGGGATTTCCTCCTCGCGCTCAAGGGGCGCGGCATCCGGATCGGCGTCGTCTCGTCGGGGCTCCACGAGAAGGCCTGGCCGGAGCTCGTCTCGGCGTTCCGGGCGATGGACCTCGGCGACCCGGCCGAGTTCTACGACGCGATCGTGACCGCCGGTCACGCGATCCGTGCCGGCCAGGCCGGTACGCTGGGCGAGCTCGAGGCGAAGCCGCACCCGTGGCTCTACGCCGAGGCGGCGCGCGTCGGGCTCGGGATCGAGTTCGCCGACCGGCATCACGTCATCGGCATCGAGGACAGCGGGGCGGGGGTCGTGGCGGTCCGGCTCGCCGGCTTCGCCTGCATCGGGATGGCCGGCGGCAACATCGACGCAAGCGGCACCCGCTGCCTCCTGCACGAATACTGCGAGGACTTCGACCGCATCCTGCAGACTATCGACGGTGCCCTGTGATGCGGAGGCATTTGCCATGTCCAGTGTGATCAAGCTGGCGTGACTGTAGCCGGCCTCCATGAGGCCGGAGAAGGGCCGAGGTCATGGACCTCGGCTCCAATTTGTGATCGCAGCAGGGGACATGGCAAATGCCTCGACGCGCCACGCCTCTTGTTATCGAGATGCCGCCGCGGTAGGATAGAGAAGAGGGATGTGGTCCGCCGCCACTCGTCGAGGAGTTGCAAGGGAAAGAACTCTCCGAGCAAGAACCAGGAGGCGACCATGAGCACGATGACGATGATCTACTGGAAGGGCGAGACGTTCTGGCTGGGGAAGCTCAGGGAGCATCCCGAAATTATGAGCCAGGGCCGGACGCTTGAGGAGCTCGAGGAGAATCTTCGCGACCCTTATCGGATGATGGTGGAGTAGAGGCGATGGTCACCGTTCACCCGCAGTATGTGGTCGACGAGAATCAGAACCGCAAGGCCGTCCTGGTGTCGGTCGAGGAGTGGGATCGGATACTCGAGGAGCTTGAAGAGCTCGACGACATCCGCGCCTACGACGAAGCAAAATCCGGCCCACAGGATGCCGTGCCGCTCGATGAGGCTGTGCGTGAGGTCGAAGAGGGATACGAGTCGTGACGTACGCGGTCCGTATTCTTCGGTCAGCTCAGCGGCAGCTTGCGAAAATCGAACGCCAGGGCCGAGAGCGAATCGTGGCAGCGGTGCGAGCTCTCGCTGATAACCCCCGTCCTCCTGGCAGTAAGAAGCTGTCCGGGCGACCGGCTTGGCGCATACGCGTGGGCTCGTACCGGGTGATCTACGAGATTCACGATAATCAGCTTGTTGTTCTTGTCATAACACTCGGCCACCGGAGGGACGTATATCGTCGCCGGTGACCGCTACTTCGTCACGCTACGACAGGACTGAGGACTACTACGCTGTTTTTGCTAACCGCAGAGGTCGCAGAGCACGCAGAGCCAACGACTTATGGACGAGTTGTGGCGAGGCGCGCACCGAGCTCAAGGAGGACAGGCCACGCACACGTAACTTGTGAGCGCGCAAAAGCTTCTCTGCCATCTCAGCGTTCTCTGTGGCAGGTTTCTAGCGTTGTCGTGTTAGAGACTATCTGAATAGTCGGTGGGGGCAGGCATTCTTGCCTGCCAGGCGGCGGACAGGAATGTCCGCCCCACCTTTTGAGATAATTTCTTATTTGCCTTATGGAACTGAAGCACGACCTGCGAGTGATTTCGCTGACGCACTGGGACCGCGAATGGCGGTTCCCGTTCCAGAAGACGCGGATGATGCTGGTCGACATG
>JAWODX010000419.1:0-5682 GCA_046483085.1 Planctomycetota bacterium | reverse complement strand
CATCCTGCTCGACCTGATGCTCCCCCGGATGGACGGATACAAGGTCTGCCGCCTGCTCAAATTCGACGAGCGGTACAGCCAGATCCCCATCATCATGCTCACCGCGCGCAGCCAGCCCGAAGACATCGCTCTCGGCCACGAGACCGGAGCCGAGTCGTACGTCACCAAGCCGTTCGACAGCGCCGAACTGGCCGCCCAGATCGAGGAATTGCTTGGCGTCGCCGCCTCCGACTCGAACGACCCGGGAGGTGACGCGGTCTGATGTCCGATCCGCAGACCGAAAGCAGGACGCTCGAGACCATCATCGTCGAGCACGGACTGGCCGCGCCGGGGCAGGTGGCCGAGGCTCTCGAAGACGCCCGCGCGCGCGGCGAGGGGCTCCGCGAAACGCTCAGCCGGTCCGGGCTCGTCTCCGAGCGCGACGTCGCCGTCTGCTACGCCGAGTACCTCAACCTCCCCTACATCGACCTGGAGACGTATTCGATCGACAAGGAGGTCGTGGCCTCGGTCGACGAGTCGCTCGCCCGCAGGCACGAGTTCGTGCCGCTGTTCAAGATCGGCTCCTCGCTGACCATCGCCATGGTCGACCCGGCCAACGTCGTCGCCACCGACGCCATCCAGCGGGAGACCGAGCTCGAGGTCGACTGTATGGTCAGCACGCGCTCGGGGATCCGCGCCGCCCTCGACCAGCACTACGGCCAGTCGGGCTCGATGCGCGAGGTGCTCGACGACCTCGACGTGGAGGAGGTCGTCTCGGCCGTTCCCCTCGACGCCGGCGAGGGGTCCGAGTCGCCCGACGAAGTCGACCAGGCGCCGATCATCCGGCTCGTCAACACCATCGTGCTCCAGGCCGTCCAGGAGGGTGCCAGCGACATTCACGTCTCGCCGGAAGAGTCCCGTCTCCGCATCCGGTTCCGGACCGACGGCGTGCTCCACGACGTCCCGGCCCCGGCCAAGTCCTATCACCCGGGGATCGTCGGGCGCATCAAGGTCCTCTCCGACATGGACATCTCCGAGAGCCGAAAGCCCCAGGACGGGCGGTTCCGCATGCGCATCGAGGGCCGCCTGGTCGACATCCGCGTCTCCACCATCCCGACCGTGCGCGGCGAGAACGTGGTGATGCGCGTGCTCGACTGCCGCGCCATCCTGCGGGACCTGAGCGAGCTGGGCCTCCCCGACGACGTGGCGGCCGACCTCCGCGCGGTGATCCGCCGGCCGCACGGGATCATGCTGGTGACCGGGCCGACCGGCTCGGGCAAGACGGTCTCGCTCTACGCCGCCCTGCGCGGGATCAACTCGGACCAGAAGCACATCATCACCGTCGAGGACCCCGTCGAGCTGTGGCTCGAGGGGATCCGCCAGGTCCAGGTGAACCCCCGGGCCGGGCTCACGTTCTCGACCGGGCTCCGGGCCATCCTCCGACACGACCCCGACGTGATCATGGTGGGCGAGATCCGCGACAAGGAGACCGCCGAGACGGCCGTCCACGCCTCGCTCACCGGCCACCTCGTCTTCTCCACCCTCCACACCAACGACGCGCCCGGCGCGGTCACCCGCCTGATCGACATGGGCATCGAGCCGTTCCTCGTGTCGGCCTCGCTGACCGGGGTGCTCGCCCAGCGGCTCGTGCGGGTCGTCTGTCAGCGGTGCAAGGAGGCATACGACCCGCCGCCCGGCCTGATCGAGTCGACGGGGCTGTCCGACCGGCGCGACGAAATCACGTTCTACCACGGGCGGGGCTGCCCCGCCTGCAACCGAACCGGCTATCGCGGCCGGATCGGGATCTTCGAGCTGCTCACGATGAACGAGAAGCTTCGGCAGGCCGTGCTGGACGAGCCGTCCGAGCAGCACATTTACGAGCTGGCCCGGGAGAACGGACTGCGCACGCTGCGCGAGGACGGGGTCCGAAAGGTCGTCGAAGGAGTGACCACGTTGGAGGAGGTCGCCCGCG
Organism: Planctomycetota bacterium; assembly: GCA_046483085.1. Classification (GTDB taxonomy): domain Bacteria; phylum Planctomycetota; class PUPC01; order PUPC01; family PUPC01; genus JAWODX01. The sequence goes on along the minus strand of JAWODX010000419.1, from coordinate 3,731 downwards.
TGGCCCAGGCCAAGTGATCCGGGAGCAGGAGCCATGCCCCGCTTCAAGTACAAGGCGCGGAAATCCTCGGGCGAGCTCGTGCTCGACCACGTGGAGGCCGACTCGCCGGTGGCCGTGGCCAAACGCCTCTCCGGCGCGGGAATGATCCCGCTCAGCATCGACCGCGAAGAGGAGGCCGAGACGAGCACACGGGTGTTCCAGCGCATCTCCACCACGGAGGTGATCATGTTCACCCGCCAGCTCGTCACCCTGTACAAGGCCGGCCTGCCCTTCCTCTCGAGCCTCGACGCCATCGAGCAGCAGACGGCCAACCCCGCGCTCCGCCGGGTGATCGCCCGCATCCACGACGACGTGGAGGGCGGCAAGGCCCTGTCCGCCGCACTCGCCGAGCATCCCAAGGCCTTCTCGCGGGTCTACGTCTCGACCGTCGTGGCCGGCGAGACCGGCGGCGTGCTGGACCAGGTCCTCGACCGCCTGGTGCTCCTGCTGGAGAACGAGGCCGAGACGAAGAAGACCATCAAGGGGCTGCTCCGCTATCCCGCCACCGTCATCGCCGCCATGGTCGTCGCGTTCCTCGTCATCGTCACCTTCGTCATCCCCACCTTCAGCAAGATGTTCGCCAAGGCCGGAGCCGATCTGCCGTTGCCCACCCGCATCATGATGGGCATCAACACGGTCCGGCAGGGCTACTGGCACGTCTGCCTGCTCGCCGCCGCCGTAGTGATCGGCGGAGCCGTCTGGTACGTCCGCTCCCCGGTGGGGCGGCTGAGATTCCACAGATTTCTGCTAAAGCTCCCGCTCGTCGGCTCGATAATGATGAAGGTCAATATGGCCCGGCTCGGCCACCTGTTTGGCACGCTGAGTGAAAGCGGGCTGCCCATTCTGAAGGAGCTGCAAGTGGTGGCGCACACGTTGGGAAACCAGCAGATCTCCAACGAGGTCGACGCTGTTCGCAACGCCGTCCATGAGGGCAGCACCCTCGCGTCCGCCGTGGAGGAGCACACCCAGTTCCCCCCCCTGGTCAAGCACATGATCGCCGTGGGCGAAAAAACGGGCGCCATGGGCGAGATGATGCGAGCCGCCGGCGACCATTACGACCGGGAGACCAAAGCCGAGATCGCCCGGGCCACACACGCCCTGGAACCGCTCATCACCGTGGTGCTCGCCCTCGGGCTCTTGTTCATGGCACTGGCGGTGTTCCTCCCCATGTGGGACATGATGAAGGTCATGGGCGCCGGCTGAGAGCGGCGACCATACGAGCGATCGTGACGCGATGGAGCGTATCTTGGACAAGGGGGGCAACCGAAAGGAGGTCGCGATGTTCCGGAAGAGGCGCGACGCATTCACGCTGATGGAGTTGGTGGTGGTCATCGTCATCCTCGGCATCCTCGCCGCGGTGGCGGTGCCCAAGTACGTGGACATGAGTGACACGGCCGAGGCCAACACGTGCAAGGCCAACCGCGCCGCCATCAAGTCGGCCTGCACCATGTACTACGCCTCGGCGGCGGCCAACGGCAGCCCGGGCTATCCGAGTACCTATGACGACTCGGACCTGTATTCGGACGGGACCGTCCCCACCTGCCCGAGCGGCGGCAGCTACACCTACGACGACACCACCGGCACGGTCACCTGCAGCGAGCACGGCTCGTAAGCCGCTCGCCACGGAAGCCAACCGGGGGTGCCCTGACCGAGCAGGGCGCCCCCGCCTCGAGGGGGCCGCCCGCCGTCCCAAGGATGCCCCATGAGGGACTCGTCCGACCGCGTCGACCTGCTCCTCCTCGGCCTGATCTTCCTGCTCGCCATCGCACCGTTCGACCCCGGGGCCGGGCGGGATCTCGTCCCCATCACCCTGATCGCGCTGGCCGCCGTCGTCCTCGCCACGGTCTTCGCCCGGCGGGCGCTGGCGCGCCGCTGGCCCGGGCCGGCCCGCCATTCGCCCGCCTCCGCACCACTCGTCTTCCTGCTCGTCGTGGCCGCCGGATCCCTGGCCTGGTCCATCGACCCGTTCGTCTCGCTGGTCGGCCTGGCCCGCCTCCTCGGCTGTGCCGTCGTCTTTCTGCTCGTCGTAAACGAATTCCGCGGGGCGTCGTCCGCCCGCACGCTCTGCGTGGCGGTCGTGGCCATCGCCTGCCTGCTCAGCCTGCTGGGCGTGTGGCAGGCGCTCCTCGGCCGCGGCCTGTTCCCCGCCGGCGCCGGGGCGCGGGCCCACGCCGTGTTCGTCACCCCGAACACGTTCGCCGGGTACCTGGTCATCGCTCTGCCCCTGGCGGTCGCCCTGGCGGCGACCGCCGGGCAGAGGGGGCGGCGGCTCCTCGGGTGGGCGGCCGCCGGCCTGCTCGCCCTGGCACTCGTCCTGTCCCGCTCGCGCGGCGGCTGGCTCGCCGGCGCCGCGGGCATGCTCTTCTTCGTCTGGCACCTGGCGCGGATTCGCGGCCTCGGCGGGCGCCGCCGGCTCTGGGTCTCGGCGGGGGTGGCCGCCTCGATGGCGCTCATCGTGATCGCCGCCGGCCTGGCCTCGCCGGGCCTCCGCCGCCGCGCCCTGTCCCTCGTCCATCCCGGCCGGGCCGCCAGCCTGAACGAGCGGCTCCTCTACTGGCGCAGCGCAGGCCAGATGGCCCGGGAGAGCCTGCCGCTGGGCACGGGGCTCGACACCTTCCACGTCGATTACCCCGCCCACCAGCATCCGTCGCTCGGCGGGACGCGGCAGTGGTTCGCACACAACGACCTGCTGCAGGTAACGACCGAGCTGGGCCTGCTCGGCCTGGTCGCGCTCGCCTGGTTCCTCTGGCAGACGGGCCGGATGGCCGTCGAGGTGCTCCGGCGCGTCGTCGACCGGCGGGAGGGAATCGTTCTCGTCGCCTGCATCGCCGGGGCGGGCGGCGCCCTCGGCCACAGCCTGATCGAATATCACCTCTGCGTTCCGGCCACCGCGTTTGCCATCTTCCTCTGCCTCGGCGTGGTGGCCGCGGCGTGGTCGCGGCACGTCCAGGGACATCCGCCGGCGGAGCCGGTCGCCGCGCCGACCGGCCGGCGATACCTCCTGTCCCTTGCCGCCCTCGGCGCCGGCACGGCGGCCGCGTTCCTCGCCGTGCTTCCCCTCGCCGGTTACCAGCTCCTCGACCGCGAGGAGACGGTCCCCTACGCGCCGGCCCTCTGCCCGATCGTCTCGAACTACTGGATCTACCTGGGCCACGCGCGGTCCTCGCGGGACGCGGCGGGCGCCGCGAAGGCCTACGAGCGGGCGATCCGGCTCAGCCCACGGTCCGCGCCGGCCCACGCGTTCCTCGGAGCCCTCCTGCTCGGGCGGGGCGGCCAGGCGGCCGACCGGGGCCGGGCCGAGCTCGACCGGGCGTGTGAGCTCGACCCGCACTCGGCCCCGCTCCGCTGGCACGTGGCGGCTTCCTACCTCGACGCCGGACAGGCCGAGGACGCGGCCCGCAACCTCCGCGTCCTGCTCGGCCGGTGCCGGCCCGAGCCGGTGATGGCGCGCCGGGCCCGGGACCTGCTCTCCGACCTGGAAGGCTCACCCCGGGCCGCGCGCCCCGATCAGACGGCTCTCCTGCGGCCCGCCCCGCCCCCGGAAAAAGACTGAGAGACTATCTCAAAATGGATAGGGGTAGGAAGAGCCGGTTGGTTCCGGCCCCTCCCCCCTCCGAACCGTGCGTGCGGTTCTCCCGCAGGCGAACCGCCGACCGGAGAGCCGTGTGCGGGAGAACCGCACGCACGGTTCG
>JAWODX010000239.1:0-2839 GCA_046483085.1 Planctomycetota bacterium | reverse complement strand
AGGATGAGGTTGTGTGTCCGCAAGTAGATATGCCCGTCCCGGTCGAACGCCATGTCCTCGCTGTTCAGGGGCAGATCAATTTTGCGGAGCCGGCCGGTACGCGGATCAATGCGAATGACCTGGTCAAAGGACTTGCCTTCCCGGCTGGTCCCCTCGCCGACATACAGCATCCCGTCCGCCGGGTTGACGTAGAGCCGCTGGCGTTGGAAAGGCGGCGGGGCGAGGCGTCGAACCGAACGCCTGGCCTCGGCCCGGAAATCGCGGATGGGAACCAATCTGTCGGCTCTCTCCTCCAGCACGATGACATAATCGGAAGTGTGCTTCTTCCTGTAGGTTTGGGTCCTGCCCGCATTCAACCAGATGCGGGGCGGGTCGGACCATGAATCGATCACGACGTCATTACGCACAAGGCAGTTGCGTTTGACACCCCGTTTCATGGGCAGATTCCAGACGGCTGCCGGTCTGGCACCCCGGTCCAATGGTGCGAACTTGTGCAGCCGCCAGCGCGTCGCCGGGAGGTCGGCGTGTTCCGGGAGGTCTCCCGGCTGGATGGGGGCGCAGAAGACGTAGATTTCGCCGGTCCGATGGTGAACGGAGACAAGAGCCGGATATTTCACGTCCACGTTGCTCAGCCATTCTCCATCCGGCGAGAAGACCTGCACGCGATGATTGCCGTGATCGGCGACGTAAATGCGACCTTCCGCATCGGTCGCCACGTCGAGCGGCATATTGAACTCTCCCTTGCCGGAGCCCGGTTCCTCCGTCCCCAGAAAATCCTCCGGCCGGGCGCCATCGGCAAAAGCCATTCGCTGTACGGTGTGCCCTTCCCAATGGGGGGTGACCCGATATCTGCCGAGCGCAAACCGGGCCCGGCGTGTCACGTAGAGCCACTGGCCGTCCGGACTCAGGGCCGACCGCCTGGGGATGAACAGGGCCGTGCTGAATCGGCCGTCATAGCCGGTACTGCCGATTCTCACCGGCTTGTCCAACCTGCGGGCAACGTCGGGTCCGTGCAAGCCCAGGCCGCCGCTACTGCCATCGGCGGCCATGCGGCTCAACCGGGTGCCGGTCAGGGCGAGACGTCGCCCCCGGACGGCGAGGGCCCGCCCGGACCAGCCACCCTTCCCGTCATGCGTGTTGCCCTTGCCCCGATAGCGGTGCTCCTCCTGCGAGTAGTCGTACGAAAACCCGTGGCCGCTCTTCAGCAGAGTTGACTGGTACATGTTGGGCTTGATCGGGATGCTCGATCCGTCGGGCAGCCGGTGCCGGATCAGGTCAGGGATCGACTCGAGCTTCTCGGCGGGGAAGGGATAGACCGTGCGGACATAGCGGCCGTCGCGGTCGAACAGCCGGATGTGGTCGAACGCACGCCCGCTGTCGAAGACGTATACCCCGTCGGGGCCGGCAGCCATGGCATGGACGTTGCCCGCCCGCCGCTCCGGCGACCAGTACAGCGTCCGCTCGAACCGCGACTTGAGGCCCAGCGAGACGCGGACGACGCAGCGGTCCTTGTCGTCCACGTAAACCCCGGCGTCGTCCTTGCCGTCCCAGACCAGGGTCTGGGCCTTCGAGTTCCAGAGGAACGATTCCGGGGCGTTGGGGCCGAGCACCCCGCTGGCCAGGTGCCGCAGGATCCGCCCGCCGCCGTCCTCGATGGCCACCGTAACATCGCAGAAACCCTCCGTCTCGAACGCGATGGTCACCGCGTCGCCCTCCCGCGTCACGGTCGGCTTTTGTGCGAACTCATAGGTCTCTTCTCGTCTCGGCCTCAGCTCGTCGAGCGGGTCCCGTTTCACGATCCGGACCCGGTTCCCCCGCAGCGCGCCGAGCTTCAGGCCCCGGGGATACAGTATCCGCATCGCGATCCGGCCCGCTTCCTGGTCCTTGACCTTACAGGTGACCGGATGCAGCCCCGTCATCAGTTCCGCGTCGTATTCGAACCGCACGCCAGCACGTGCGCCCAGGTCCTTGAGCGCCCCGGCAGCGGCAAGGTTGCGGTAATCGCCCGAGACCTTGGTGTGCAGCGGCGTCTGGCCCGCCGCCAGGCCGGCCGACAGGACGAAGCCAAGCGCGGTTGCGATGGCCGACAGCGAATGGTTCCCGTTCATTGCGGCTTCTTCCCAGTATCCGGGCCTTTGCCTTCCGCCGCGTCTTTCAGCGCCACGCTCTCGGTCGCGTGGTAGTCCAACCTCACGCACACGATGCGGGCGTTGCCGGGGTCGGCGATGAACAGGCGGCGGTCGGTGTGGACGCCGACGTAGGGGGCGAAGAAGAGCGCGGTCTCGTCGCCGCCGATGGACCGCGGGTTCGGCGGGCCGCCTTTTTTCACGAGCGGCGTCCCGTCGTCCACGTTGCCGTACTGCCCCACCCGCAGGATGAGGTTGCCGCTGCTGTCGACGACGCCGACGTTGTAGCGGTCGATCTCCGGCGTGAAGCTGCGCGCAAAGTAGTCGAGTGCGAACCGGGCATTGGGGCAGGAGCAGCCGCTGCCGTAGTTCTGTCCGCCCCAGCCCACGCCGGGGTACAGCCAGTGGGCGCCTTCGACCCAGGCGGTGGGGAGGTGGAGGTCGGGCGGGCGGTCGGGCCGTTCGGCCAGGGGCACGGGCGCCCCGCCGGCGGCCAGCAGGCGGCCCTCACCGGGGCTGAATTTCATCAGTGTCCCCGCGTGATCGTTGAAATGGCGTTTCCCGTCGACCACCCGCGGGGATGGGCTGAGCAGATAGATGTTATCGTCCGCGTCGATGGCCGTTCCGTTGGCGAGCTGATGCAGGCCCGGCACGGCGTCCGCGTGGATCATCTTGCCGTGCCGGTCGAGGATTTGCACCATGATGCAGCCGAG
>JAWODX010000161.1:0-12258 GCA_046483085.1 Planctomycetota bacterium | reverse complement strand
CTGGGGAACACGACGACGAACTCGCCGGACGCCTCGATCAGCTCGTGGCTGTACCGGGTCAGGCCGACCGAGATGGCGAGCATCGGCGGGTCGCCCGAGGTGGGCATGCACCAGCCCAGGGCGATCGCGTTCGGGTTGCCTTCCTCGTCCGCGCAGGTCGCCCACGCGATCGCCTCCGGATACTTCCGCTTCATCGCCTCGCCGCACGACGTTTTCCGCAGCATCGTCACCTCCTCGTCAATCATGCTCTGCTGTGTCCCGCATCGCCGAAAGAAGTGGAGCGGGGAGTCCTTGCCTTCAAGAACGTGCCGCCGCGCTTCTTTGACGATACGACGGCCAATAAGAGCCTCCAACAGAACCCCGGTGGGGCAGGCATTCTTGCCTGCCGCGCGGCAGACAGGAATGTCTGCCCCGCCGCTTTGCTGGAAGCCTTAAGATACCAGGGGAGTCGGGGCGGCGCAATGCGCGGGGAGAGGCCAGCCGATATTCGGATATGGGGAGGGATTTGAGCGGCAGCCACCCGAGCGCCACCGCCGGCCCGAATCGTCGCGGTGGTCGTCCTCGGCGCTTGGCTCGAAGGGCGCCCCATGAGCACCAGTGTGAGCAAGAGTACGAGCACGAGCAGGAGCAAGAGTACGAGCCGTCCCGAGCCCCCCATTTTGGATCTCAGCTCGGACTGGCGGCGGGTCAGAGTTCGATGATGCTGGCGGCTTTTCGGAGGGCGCGGGTCTCGAGCTGTCGGACGCGTTCGCGGGTGATGCCGAGCCGCTTGCCGATCTGCTTGAGGGTCTCGGGCGAGCCGGCCAGGCCGAACCGGCGGCGGAGGATCTCCTGCTCGCGGTCGGTGAGCTGGTCCATCACCTTGTCGAGCTGGGCGCGGACGTGGGCCAGGTTCTCCTTGCGCTCCAGCTTGGCCGTGATGCCGTCGGGCTGGACCTTGATCACCTCCTCGGCCCCGGTCACGTAGGTGCCGATCCGGTAGTTCTCCTCGGGCACGACGCGGGCGAATCGCTTGACGACCGACCACGTCGCGTACGTGCTGAACCGGGTCCCGCGGGTGAAGTCGAACTTGTCGACCGCCCGCATCAGGGTCAGGTTCCCCTCGCTGATGAGGTCTTCGATGTGGACGACGTCGCCCGTGTGCTGGCGGGCGAGCTTGACGATCAGCCGGAGGTTCGCCTCGACGAGCCGGGTGCGGCACCGGTTCGCCTCGGCGGCCAGCTCCTCCAGCCGGGCCAGCAGCGTCGGGTCGTCGCCCTCCGACGGCTTGAGCGACCGGCGCAGCCGGGCGAACTTGTACTTGATGTAGTTGTACTTCCGGAAGAGCGCCGTCTCTTCCTGCTTCTTGAGGATCGGCCGGTGGCTCAGGTCGGCGAAGTAGGCGGGCACCTGGTCCGGCATGGGCTTCGCCTGGTACGCCGGCTCGTCCAGGGCGGGGTCGTTGAGGATCCGCTCGTCGGCGTCCGGCTCGTCGAAGAGCGGATCATATCGATACTCCACGTCGGTGCGGAGCAGCTCCTCGGCCCGGAGGGTTTCGAGGTACCGCTTGGCGAGCCGCCGACTGATGCCGAGCTGCTTGGCCATCTCGGCCTGGGCCTGGCCCTGCCGGTGGGCGGCGAGGAGCTTGCGTCGCTTCGCCTCGTCGAGCGGGACGCCGGACGGGCGGAAGAGCGGCGTCTCGGCGTGCTCCATCTGGTACTTGCGGATGGCGTGGCGGATCAGTCGCGGCGGGAACTCGAGCCGGGCCGAGAGGCGGCGGACCGCCTCCGGCTTCGAGACGTTGCCCGACTCGGCCAGGGCCTTCGCCTGCGAGACGATCAGCTCCGTCTGCTTGTCGTTCGGCACGCGGATGCGGAACATCGGCCCCTGGTCGAGCGACGCCACGAAGGCGGCCACGTGCGACTTTCGCGCCGCGCTTCGCTGGGCGCCGTCGGGGAAGATGTAGCGCTCGGTGATCAGGCCCTCTTCGCGCCACGCGGCCAGCGTCTGCGGCGAGATGTCGTACGCGTCGCGGATCTGGTCGAGCGTGAGGACCTCGTCGTCCTCGGGCAGCGGCAGATCGAGCGTCCCGCTCAGCTCGTCGAGCAGGGTGATCAGGTCGGCCTTCAGCGCCTTGCCCTTGCAGGTCTTTCGGCTCGCCGGCGGATGGTAGAGGGTCAGGCGGTAGACCACGAAGTTCTCGGGGTACTTCCGGCCGGGCCGGACGTCGTCGATCAGGTGACGGAGACGGCTGATCTGGAGCTCGCGCTGGGCGCGCGGAGAGAGATGGAGCTGTCGGGCGAGGTCGTGGACCAAGTCCAGCTTGTATGTTCCCATCACAGCCCCCACGACAGCGCGTCACCACTCATGATCGGCGCGAACGAGCCGCAAACCAGCGCCGATCTCGATGCTCTCGCCTCACATAAAAGTATAGCGCACGATGGTCCCCGGCGCAAGCCAGGGGAACCCGGTACCCCACACAAGTGCCGACTTTGCATTGGCTTAACGTCTCGTCGCCATGCTGTCGGCCCCCCTGCTCTGCCAACTCCGTTCGGGTCCGTCGGCAACCCGAAATCCGCGCCGCGCGCCGAGAGCGGCGGGCGCTGCAGAGCGGGCCGCCTCACTCGGCGGCCTCGCCTTCCCCCTCGAAGATGTCGATCTTCCGCCAGGCGCCGCTGGCGAACCGAGCGAACGTGATCGACCCGGCCAGGGCGAGGTACAGGGTCATCGCCAGCCAGGCCCCGGCCACGCCGAGGTCGAACACCTGCGTCAGCAGGACGGCAAGGGGGAGGAAGAAGAGCCAGGCGCTGCCCACGGTGACGAACATGGGGAACCGGGTGTCGCCGGCGCCCTTCAGCGCCCCGTAGGACATGATGAAGACGGCGTCGAACGCCTGGAAGATCGCGCCGAAGATGAGCATCGTCGCGCCCAGCTCGATCACACTCGCCTTGTCGGTGAACAGCCCGATCAGCCTGTACCGAAAGAGGAGGAAGCCGATCCCCATCATCACCATGAACCCCGTCCCGGCGGCGAGGGCGCGGTATCCGCGCCGTTTCGCGCCGTCGTGGTCGCCCATTCCGATGTGCTGGCCGACGACGGCCTGGATGCCGATGTTCAGGCCGAGCACGGGCATGAACGAGAGCCGGATCACCTGGATCGTCGCGTTCTGCGCCGCGAGCGCATCCTCGCCCAGCGCGCCGATCACCTTGACGATGAAGAGGGTCCAACTCGCGTTCTCGAGGCACCAGGTCAGGCCGGCGGGCACGCCCAACCGGACCATGCGCCACGCTTTCGCCAGGTCGATCTCGAGGGCGGTGCGCGAGCCGTACTGGCGGTGCGTCGGGCCGCTGAGAAACGCGGCGAACATGAGGGCCGCCTGGCAGTACGAGGCGAGGACCGTGCCGACCGCCGCGCCCACGATCCCCAGCTCGGGCGCGCCGAGCTTGCCGAAGATGAGGATGTAGTTGAGGAAGATGTTGACGATGGTGCCGATCAGCGCCGCGACCATGGGCACGACCGGGCGCTTCGTCGCCTGGTAGAACGCGGACAGGGCGTAGACGAACCCGATGGCGGGGACGCGGAAGAGCGAGTAGCTGAAGTAGAGCGACTCGAGGTCGCGGACGGCCGGGGCGTGACCGGCCCAGGCGAAGATGTGCGGGGCGAGCGGACGAAGGCACGTCGCGAAGATCCCCCAGACCGCCCCGATGAAGACCCCCTGCCAGGCGTACCGCGCCGCGTCCTGCCTGCGACCGCGCCCCACGCTCTGGCCGACGAACGTGTTGGTGATGGAGAGCGTGCCCATCATGAGCGAGCCGATGAGGAAGAGGAAGCTCGTCGCCGGGCCGACCGCCGCGAGCTCCGCGTCCCCGTAGCGCCCGACCATCATCACGTCGACGAAGTGCATGGCCGTATAGGACGACATCGTGATGATGATGGGGAAGGAGAGCCAGAGGACCTCGCCGAGCTCGGCCCAGGGTCCTTCGCGCGTCGGCGGGCGCGCGGCAGGCTCGGGGATCGGCGTCGGCTCCGGTGCCGGCAGTTCGGTCGCCTCGATGTAGTGGTCCTCGGCCATGGGCCGCACATTCTACAGCGGCGCGGGGCCGCCTGCCAGCGCGGCCGATCGGTGGCGCGGCGCGCGGGAATGGGGGGATGAGCGGCGGGAAGCGCGGCTCAGTCCCCGGTGGGCTCCGGCTCGGATGCGGCGCCGGCTTTCTTCTCCATGTCGCGGAGGGCCGCCGACTCCTTCTCGAGAAACGCGGCGTACCGGTCGGCGTCCTCGCGGTACTCGGCCCGGAGCTCGGCGACCCGCTTCTTCCTGGTTCGTTCGAGGTGTCGCTTGCGCTTCGCCAGTGCGAGTTTGCGGCGGAAGACGTGGCGGGTGTCGTCGAGCATCCCCTTCTCGCGGTCGATCTCCGCGAGGATCTCGCGCTGCCGGCGCAGCTCGGCGGCGTCGCGTTCGCGGAGTTCCTTCTCGGCGAGCGCCAGGCTCCGGTGCGCGAGCCGGAGCTGCTCGGCGATCCACGCGACCTTCGCCCGCTGCCGATCGAGGTGATCGAACTTGCCCATCCAGTCCGGCGGGTCGCCGAGGACCGACGCCCGCTCGTGCGGGGGCTTCTTCGGCGGATACCCGCAGTCGGCGAGGATCATCTCCCGGAGGACCTGGTTCCGGAGCGCGTCCGACATCCAGTAGCCGGTGCCGCGGTACATCTCCTTGGCGAGCGGGTCCTCGCGGTCCGACTTCTTCCCCCGCCGCTCGGCCCGCAGGTTCTGCAGGTCGCGCAGCCCGCGCTCGGCCGCGGCGAGCGCGGCGAGATGTGTCCGAACGCCCATCTCTTTCTGCACGAGCGCCCGGGCCGTGCCGTCTGGGTGAAGCTGCTTATCCAGTTTCCGCCATTTGGCGAGCCACGCTTTCGCCCGGCGGATGGCCCGGTCGAGCTCGGCGAGCTGGCGACGGCGCCGCTGGGCCAGGCCCTGCCGCGTCTCGGCCTGTTTCGCCGCCAGCTTCATGTGCTCGGACCAGTAGTCGTCGCACAGCCGCGCCCAGGTGAGCAGATCGACGCCCTCGGGCACCTCCCCGCCCCGGATGTCGTCCACCGTGAAGTCCTTGCCGACCTTGGCCAGGCGTTCCTTCCAGCGCGCGTGAAAGGCTTCGAATTCCTGGGCGGCCTGTCGGGTCGCCTCGCGGTCCGCCGCGTCGAGCTGTTTCCGCATCCTGTCGCGGGTCTCGGTCATCACCTCGACGGCCTTTTCGGCCTCTTCGAGCGAGTTGACCGGCGGGATGTCCTTGCGGGACATCGCCTTCATCGCGGCGATCTGTTTTTCCAGTCTGGCGATGCGGTCGTCGAGCGACGGGCGGTCGGGCATGTCGGGCGGCGGCTGCCGGTCCGGCCGGGGCTCGTCGGTTTTCGGGGCCGCGGCCGTTCCCCGGCCCTCGCCCTCGACGTGGTCGTCGTGACTCACCCCGCCGAGCAGGCCCGCCATCCCGCCCCGGTCCTCGCCGGCGCGAGCAGGTGCGACGGCGGCGATCAGGACGGCGGTCGCGAGGAGAAACCATCGGGCGGAGCTCTTCATGGGTTGCCCTCCTCCGGCTCGGGCCCGGGGGCCGGCGGCAGCTTCTTCACCGCTGCCGGATAATCGACGGTGATCTCGAAGCGATGTTCGCCCCGACGGACAAGCGCCTTGACCGGCTTGTCGGGGATCGGGCTTTCGCGGAACGCCTTCAACTGCTCCATGCCTCCCAGCCGCATGTCGCCGACCCGGAGGATGCGGTCGTCGGCGCGGAGGCGCGGCTCGTGCCCGTCGAGCAGTGATCCGGGGATCACGGTCAGCACCTCGGCGCCCCGATTCCGTCCGCGCTGCTTGTTCGCCATCAGGCCCAACAGGGTGTAGGGGTCGGCGAGCGCGGGCGCGTCGTTCTTCTTCAGGCCGATCGCCGACCACAGCAGTCCGGTCTTCCGCGTGTGGTCCCAGTCGGCCCGCTGGATGGCATCGAAGGCCTTGTATGCCTCGTCCCAGCGGCGCCGGGCGGCGAGCGCCGCGCCCAGTCCGAACCTGCCGTAGTCCTTGTCCTTTTCGGTCTGGGTGTGGCGGGTGATCCGGGAGCTGTAGAGGTGGAAGACCGGGTCGGCGGCGAGGTAGTTGCGGAACACGGTCTCGGCCTGTTTCGTGCGGCCGGTGACGAGGAACGCCCAGCCGGCGCGGGTGCGGACGTACCGCCCCTTCGTGCAGCGCGCCTTCCCGAAGCAGTAGCCGGCCTCGAAGAACCGGCCGCGGAAGTAGCGGAGATGCCCCAGCATCTCCATCGCGGCGCGCGCGTGCGGATACTTCTTGGCCATGAGGTCCTGGAACCGGGGCTGGGGCCACTTTTCGAGCATCGCTTCGAGCCACCGGGCGGCCTCTTCGGCGTGGCCGCGCCCGCCGATCCGCCGGGCCACCATGACGGCCTTGTAGAACTCCTCGTCCTCGACGTAGGCGGCGAACAGCCAGCGCGCGAACGCCAGGTTCCTCGGCCGCCGCTCGCAAGCGAGCGTCAGGTTCTCGTACGCCTCCTTCTTCTTCCCGAGCGCCCACCGGGCGCGGCCGAGGTAGTGGATCCAATCCGGGTTCGGCCGGCCGCCCATGCGCCGCGGCTCAGCGCACGCCTTCGCAAACAGCTTCTCGGCCAGGGCGAACTTCTTCAGCCCGTAGGCGCAGCGGCCCGCCCAGTACGAGTCGTCGATCAGCTTCGCGTCGAGCTCGTGGCTCTCTTTCAGCGCCCACATCGCCAGGCCGTAGTCCTTCGCCGCCACGGCCGACCGGGCCAGCCAGTGGCGGGCGAACGGGTAGCCCTTGTCGGCGCGGATCGCCGAGCAGAACGACTCGCACGCCTCGTTGAACCGCCCGGCCGAGAGCAGCGCCCGGCCGCGCTCGAAGTCCACCCGCTTCCCGAGCGCCGGCCTGGCCGACCGGGCTCGGGCGAACGCCTGTGCGGCCTCGGCGTGTCGGCCCAGCCGGGTCATCGCCGAGCTCGTCACCAGGTAGGTCTCCCAGCCGCCCGGGCCGGCACTCGACGCCTTCGCGGCGCGCTCCGCGGCCTCCTCGTACCTGCGGAGCCGGAGCAGGGCGAACGCCAGCCACTTCTGATGCGCGGGGTCGCCCGGGCGCAGCGCGGCGGCGAGCCGGAACGTCGCCTCGGCCCGCCGGAGGAAGTCGCTCCGCCGCGTCTTCAGCGCCTCCCCGGCCTCGCCGTACCACTGGGCGAAGAAGTACTTGTTCATCCACGCCCGGCCGACCCAGTGGAGCACGTCGGGGTCCACCGGGCACGCCTCCAGCGCCGGGTCGGCGTTCGAGACGCGGTAGGTGTCGTTCAGCGAGAGCTCGGCCACGGACCGTGCCAGCATGACGGCGGCCGGCCGGCACATCGGGTTCGCCTTCAGCGCCCGCTTCAGGTGATGGACCGCCTTGCCGTGCTGCCCGAGCGAGTGGTGCGCGGCGCCCAGCCAGTAGTTGGCCGGCTCGTTCGAGGCGTCCTTCGCCAGCGGGGTGAGGATCGGGACCGCGGCCTTCCAGTCCCGCGCGTCGATCGCCTCGCGGGCCTCGGCCGGCAGCTTCTGTTCGGCGGCGGAAGCGGACGTGGCGACGAACAGGAGGAGGATGGCGATGGCGGCTCGCGGCATAGCGCAACTCCTCCGTGCGGGGCGGGCGCCCGAGGTCGTCGGAGTGCCGGGCTCGGCCCCGCGGGCCGAAAAAGCCACCACAATTCTAGGGAATCCGCCGGCCCGATTGAAGAAATATTTCCCCGCTCCGCGGCACGCGTCGGGGGATGCGTACCGATCGACTTCCACTCTCGCGGAAGCGGCTTGCAGCCTTCGCCCGTCAAGCGGGCTCCGGCCTGCCAGGCCGGTAGCTGTCCCCCGGGTCCGCCGCCGGCGATCTCCAGCACCAGACCGCAATCCGAAATTGTGCCCGGAGCCGGACGCGGGGCTGGGGGACATGACCGGAACGCGAAGCCGTTCCGATCGTGTCCCCCGACCAAGCCCCACGTTGGTGTGTCAGGAGGGAGCGGCCTGTCCTTCGTGGCACGGATCGGCGAAGGCGCTCAGACCTCGCTGGCGGACAGCTTGATCGGGGCGCCGCCGACCGTCGCCACCCGGTCCGGCTCGTCCAGCAGGCCGCGGTCGACCGACAGCGCGAGCGTCTCGGCGGCGATGTAATCGGCCCATTCCCTGACGGCCGACGCCACGCCGTCGTCCTCGGTGTCGTACCGCATGCGGATGCGCGCGTCCATCTCGAGATCGGCGTCCTTGCGGAGCTGCTGGACGTGGCGGACGACGTCGCGGGCGATCCCCTCGTCGATCAGCTCGTCGGTGAGCTCGGTGTTCAGGGCGACGGTGAACGTGGTCTCCTCCTCGCCGGCCAGGCCTTCGGGCCAGATGCGCTCGACGACCACGTCGTCGCGGTCGAGCCGGACCGTCTCGCCGTCGATCTCGAGGCGCAGGCCGTCGAGCGACCGGACGCCGGCGGCGACGTCGGCCGGGTCCATCTCGTCCAGGAGGGCCCTGACCTTGCCGGCGTCGCGGCCGAGCCGCGGGCCGAGCCGGGCCATGTCCGGCCGCACCCGGTAGTCGAGCAGGTCGTCGGCGCTGTCCTGCAGCCGAAGCCCCTTGATGTTGAGCTCGTCGAGGACGTGGGCGCGGAAGCGCTCGACGCCGTGCCGGACGGCGGGGTCCTTCGAGGCGACGATCAACTCGGCCAGCGGCTGGCGCACCCGGAGACCCTCCGCCTGGCGCACGCCGAGCGCCGCGGAGACGACGCCCTTGACGGCGTCCATCTGGGCGGAGAGCTCGGCGTCGATCAGGGACTCGTCGGCCTCCGGATACGAGCAGAGGTGCACGCTCTCGGGGACGCTGTCGCCGGCATCCTTGACGCCGGATGTGCCGAGGTCATGGCCCTCGGCTACAGTGGCAGGACCGCGCACGAGGTTCTGGTAGATGCGCTCGGCGACGAACGGGCAGACGGGCGCGATCAGCTTGCAGAGGGTGACGAGCGCGGTGTAGAGGGTCTGGTATGCGGCGAGCTTGTCGCGGTCGCTCTCTTCCCGGCCGCGCCAGAACCGGCGCCGGCTCCGGCGCACGTACCAGTTCGACAGGTCGTCGATGAACCGCTCCGCCCGCTCGACGAACCCGTACATCAGGTAACTCTCGAAGCCGTCCCGGGCGTCCCGGACGAGGAGCTGGAGGTTGGAGAGCAGCCAGCGGTCGAGGTCCTGCCGCTCGTCGAGCGGGACGGGCTCGGCGGTCGGGTCGAACCCGTCCAGCCGGGCGTAGTTGGCCAGGAACGCGTAGACGTTCCACAGGGTGTTGAAGACCTTGCGCTCGATCTCGCGGCCGACGCCGTATCCGAAGTTGAGGTTGTTGACGGGATTGTGCCGGCAGAAGATCCATCGCATGACGTCGGCGCCCATTTTCTCGGCGGCGTCGTCGAACCAGATGGCGTTGCCGGCCGACTTGTGCATCTCCTCGCCGTGCTCGTCGCGGACCAGGGCGTGCCCGAGCAGGGTCTTGAACGGCGGGATGTGCTCCATCATGGTCGACATGGCGAGCATGGCGTAGAACCAGTTGCGGAACTGGCCGGGGAAGCACTCGGTCACGAGGTCGGCCGGGATCCACTGGCTCCAGTACGCGCGGTCCGTGTTGTAGCCGACGGTCGAGTAGGCGACGATCCCGGCGTCGAGCCACGGGTTCCCGACGTCCTTGATCCGCTCGACCGGCTTGCCGCACTCGGGGCACTCGATCCGGACGGCGTCGACGTGGGGCCGGTGCGGGCTGTGCCCGTCGAACGTCTCCCAGCCCTCGACCGCCCGCTCGCGCAGCTCGTCCCTGCTGCCCACGACGTCGAACCACCCGCACTCGCACTCGAAGATGGGCAGGGCCAGGCCCCAGTAGCGCTTCTTCGAGATCATCCAGTCGCGCATGTTGTCGAGCCACTCCAGCTCGCGGTCGAGGCCCCATCCGGGGATCCAGCGGACCTGCCTGGCGACCTCCTTGATCTCGTCGCGCCAGGACATGTCGATGTACCATTCGTCGACGAGTCGGAAGAGGAGCGCCTCGCTGCAGCGCCAGCAGTGCGGGTAGCTGTGCTCGTAGGGCTCGGTCTTGTAGAAGACGCCCTTCTGTTTCAGGCTGTCGAAGACGGCGTCGGCGACGCCGCCGGCGAACCGGCCCGAGAGCTCGCCGAACCCGTCGACGTAGACGCCCTGGTCGTCGAGCGGGGCGACGGTCGGGAACCCGCCGAGCTCGCCGAGCAGGTCGTAGTCCTCCTTACCGCAGCCGGGGGCCATGTGGACGATGCCCGTGCCCTCGTCGTCGCTCACCTGGTCCCAGGCGACGACCTTGTGCGCCGCTTTCGCCTCGGCCTCGGCGGGGAGCTCGTCGAACGGGCCATCGTAGGTGAGCCCGACGAGCTGCTCGCCGGGGACGTCGCCGAGGGTCTTGAACTCGCCGTCGAGCTCTTCCAGGCGGTTGCGACTGAGGTAGTAGACCTCGCCGTCCTGCTCGACCTTCGAGTAGATCAGCTCGGGGTGCACGGCGCAGGCGACGTTCGCGGCGAGCGTCCACGGCGTCGTCGTCCAGACGAGGAGCGACTCGCGCGTGGCACGGCCATCCTGGCCGTGTTGTCTCACGGGCCGGGAGCCCGTGCCACGACGCAGCGGCATCTTGAGGATGACCGACGGGTCGGTGACGATCCGGTATCCCTCGTGCATCTCGTGCTGGCTGATCCCGGTCCCGCAGCGGGGGCACCAGGGCATGACGTCGGCGCCCTTGTAGATCAGCCCCCGGTCGTGGCACTTCTTGAGGAACGACCAGATGGTGTAATTATTCTCGTCGGACATCGTGTAGTAGGAGTGGTCCCAGTCCATCCAGTAGCCGAGCCGGATCGACTGGTCGGTCTGGATTTTCGAGTACTTGCGGACCCGCTCCTTGCACTTCTCGACGAACGCCGCGATCCCGTACGCCTCGATGTCCTTCTTCGTGCTGAAGCCCAGGTCCTTCTCGACCTCGACCTCGACCCAGAGCCCCTGGCAGTCGAACCCGTTCTGGTATCGCTGGCGGCGGCCGAGCATGGCGTGGTATCGCTCGAACACGTCCTTGTACGTGCGGCCCCAGGCGTGGTGGACGCCCATGGGGTTGTTGGCGGTGATCGGGCCGTCGAGGAACGACCAGATCGGGCCGTCCTCGTTCTTCGCGCGGACCTTCTCGAACGTATCGTGCTCGTCCCAGAAGCGGAGGATCGCGTGCTCGCCGGGGATCAGGTCGGCCTTGGTCGGAACGGAATCGAACATCAAACATTCACCACACAGTTACGGAATCCACGGAGCAGGGATTCTATCGGCCGGGGTGTGGCCAGTCAAGCAAACGGGAGGGCAGGCCGCTTCTTGAACTCATCGGGAGTCAGGCCTGCATCGGGCGCAATCCCGCCCATCGTGAACGCGTTGATCGGATTGTTTCGGGGAATGACCAGGCGGATCTGGCCGTTTGACATGATGATGTGCTTGCCTTGCCGTATGATCCGGAAACCGGCCTTGCGAAAAGCTCGAACCGTTCAGGCCGAACTGACGCCAGGGATCCGGGGCATTGGTCACATCGGCACTTCGACTTCTTCCTCGCTGACTTCGAACTCAGCGAGCTCGTGCTTCTCCACGTCGATCTGGGGCTCGATCAGCGAGGCGGCGACCGCGATCAGCGCCGGCGGCCTGTCCCGGACTTGACGCGGGGCGGCCGGGGGCACAGAATGTGGGCCGAGCGCGGGAGCTTGAGGAGGAATCGAGATGAGCCTGAGCCCGGTGCAACGGGAGTTCGTCTATCTGCTCTGCTGGATCGTGGGGAGCGGCGTCGCCGCGTGGGTGGTCGGGATCGTGTGGCGGAAGGGGGTGGTGCCGATCACGCGGCGGACGCGGACGCGGTTCGACGCGGAGCTGGCGGTGTCGGTGGCCGGTTACGCGCAGTGGGTAGCGCTGGCGGCGGTCCTCTACTACGGCGTCACGATTGTTTTCTCGGGCCCGGAGCCGGAGTTCGCGCCGTATCGGACGCACCAGCTCTGGCGAACGGTCGTCGGGCTCTGCTACGTGAACCTCGTCCTTGCGATCACCATGGCGGTGTACTCCCTGGTGCACGGCGTGGTGAACTGGTATGCCAATCAGTTTGCGAAGCGAACGCACTCGCGGCTCGACGACCAGGTCGTGCGGCTGTTCAACCGGTTCGCCAAGGTGCTCGTCCTGTTCATCGCGGCGACGGTCGTCTT
>JAWODX010000049.1:0-7470 GCA_046483085.1 Planctomycetota bacterium | reverse complement strand
CGCGTTCTGGGCGCCGAAGCCCTCGGTTCTGCCGCTGGTCGAGAAGGGCGCCGAGCGGGCGATCGGTGTCGTGGCCGCCCAAGGCCGGCGATGGCACGTGATCGAGTATCCCTACGTGGAGCCGCCGGTCCATTCGCTCCGGCGGATTCGTGCCGAGCGCGAATCGCCCTATCATCACATGGCGATCGTCGATAACGCGGTCATCTGCTCGGACGTGCTCGGCCCGGCCGCCTTCCGGGGGGACCAGGTCCGTCTGGCCGACGGCACGTGGGTCGCCGTCAACCCCCGGCCCAGCCTGCGGCAGGGCAAGCGAGGGAACCACCGCGATCTCAAGTTCGACCAGTATACCGAGAGCTCGGTGATGCTGGACGAGACGGCGGAGCACATCCGCGAGCCGTACACGTCGGGCACCACCTACAGCACGCTGCTCCACCTGCCGTTCGTGTTCAAGTCCGATATTCGGAGGGTGCTGATCGTCGGGGGGGGCGGCGGGATCGTCCCGGTGATCTTTCGCAAGCACTACGGCGACCGCGGCCTCTCGATCGACGTGGTCGAGATCGACCCCGAGGTCGTCCGCGTGGCGAAGGAGTTCTTCGGCCTCGTCGAGGACGACCAACTCCGCGTCCACGTGCAGGACGGCCGGATGTTCGTTCACAACAGCGAAGAGACCTACGACCTGATCATCCTCGACGCGTACACCGCGGGCGGCCGGATCCCGTTCCACCTCACCACGCGGGAGTTCCTCACCGAGTGCCGGAACCACGTCACCGACGACGGCGTCGTCCTGATGAACGTGATCAGCGCGCTCGACGGGCGGAAGAGCGACCTCTTCCGCGCCGAGTACAAGACGTTCAACGAGGTGTTCGGGCGCGAGCGGGTGTACGTGTTTCCCAAGGACGGCGAGCGGGACGCGTTCAATCGGTCGCAGAACGTGATGCTGATCGCGAACGGGCGGTCGCAGGAGCGACGGCTGTCGAAAGGGGAGATCGGTCGCCGGGCCGCCCGGGCCGTGCGGACCGGCCGGATCCGCCTCGAAGCAGTGGCCGGCTATGCACGCGAGATGGTCAGTCGCGCCGACCTCGACGGACTCTCCCTCCAGGACGTCCCCGTCCTCACCGACAACTACGCCCCCGTCGACTTCATGGTCGTGACGCTCGAGGAATAGGCGCCGGGCCGGCGGCCCCCGCCTGTCGCGCCCGCCTCGGGCTCCTTGAAAGCCGATCGGGTTGCGGGTATAGTCTCGCGCCTGGACGGCGGAACCCGCCACGGACCACAGGAGGCTGCTTTGGGCCAGACACTGAGTGAGAAGATCCTCAGCGAGAAATGCGACCGGGCGGTGACGGCCGGCGACTACGTCATCGCGCGGACCGACGTCGCCCTGGCCCAGGACGGGACCGGGCCGCTGGCCGTCCGACAGTTCGAGTCGGTCGGGTTCGACCGCGTGGCCAGCCCGGAACGCACGGCGCTCTTCCTCGACCACGCCGCGCCCAGCCCGCGCCGCGAGCTCTCGAACGACCACATGCTGCTCCGCGACTTCGCCGCCACCTACGGCTGCCGGCTCGTCGACATCGGCGAGGGCATCTGCCACCAGATCGCCGTCGAGGACCTCGTCCGGCCCGGCGACCTGGAGATCGGCGCCGACTCGCACACGTGCACCGGCGGGGCGCTCGGCGCGTTCGCCACCGGCATGGGCAGCACGGACGTCGCCATGGGCATGGCCCTGGGCAAGACGTGGCTCCGCGTGCCGGGGACGTTCCGGATCGTCGTGAGCGGCGAGATGCCCGACGGCGTCTACTCGAAGGACCTGATGCTGCATCTCATCGGGTCGCTCGGTGCGGACGGTGCGACGTACAAGGCGCTGGAGTTCCAGGGCCCGGTCATCGACCGGATGCCCATGTCCGAGCGGCTCACGCTGGCGAACATGGCCGTCGAGGCGGGCGCGAAGACCGGCCTCTTCGCCTCGGACGATACGACCCGCGACTGGCTCGCCCGGCACGACCGCGAGGCCGACTTCCGCACCATCGCCGCCGACTCCGACGCCACGTACGAACAGGTGATCGAGATCGACGCCGGCGAGCTGGTTCCCACCGTCGCGCTGCCGCACACCGTCGACAACACGCGCCGGATCGACGAGCTCGACGAGGTGCCGATCCAGCAGGTCTTCCTGGGGAGCTGCACGAACGGCCGGCTGGAGGACCTACGCGTCTTCGCCGACATGGTGGCGGGCAGGACGCGGGCGAAAGGCACGCGGGTGATCGTCACGCCCGCCTCGCCGCGGACGCTCCGCGACGCGCTGGACGAGGGGATCGTGAGCACGCTCGTCGAGTTCGGCGCGACGGTGACCACGCCCGGCTGCGGGGCGTGTGTCGGTGTGCACGGCGGGATCCTGGGCGACGGCGAGGCATGCCTCGCGACGACGAACCGGAACTTCAAGGGGCGGATGGGCAATCCCGACGCCTTCATCTACCTCGGCTCCCCGGCCACCGCGGCCGCCACCGCGCTCGCCGGACGCATCGCCGACCCCAGGGAACTGGTGTGAATAGAAGACGAACGGCAAAGGAAAAGGGGGAAACGGGGAAATTGGAAAAGACCTCTTTGGAGAAACTGATACGGGAAGTGATCGGGTGTTGCATCCGTGTGCACATGGCGCTCGGGCCGGGATTCCTCGAAGCAATTAACCACCGGGCGCTTGAGATTGAGCTCGCCGAATCGGGGATCGACTTCGAGACGGAGAACGAGATCGCCTTGACGTACCGAGGCCACCACCTCGGGACACACCGCCTTGATCTTCTGGTGCACGGCAGACTGGTCGTCGAATTGAAGACTGTAGAGGAACTGACGGGGCAGCACTATGCGCAGGTCCGATCGTATCTGAAGGCGACCGGCACATCGCTTGGCCTGCTCGCGAATTTCGCAGAGCGAACCCTCGACCCGCGGCGCGTGGAACTGAAAGCGAGATGAGATCTTTTCCCCTTTCCCATTTTTCCACTTTTCCTTTGCTTTTCCGATGACCACTTTCACGGGGATCCTGACATGAGCGGTAAGGCGTGGAAGTTCGGCGATGACATCTCGACGGACCTGATCTGCCCCGGCCGGTATTTCCACCTCCGGTCCGATCTGCCCGAGCTGGCGAAACACGTGCTCGAGGACGCCGACCCCGAGTTCGCCGAAAAGATGGCCCCGGGCGATTTCGTCGTCGCCGGCCGGAACTTCGGGCTCGGCTCCAGCCGCGAGCACGCACCGACGATCATCAAGATCGCCGGCGTCCAGGCCGTCATCGCCAGGTCGTTCGCCCGCATCTTCTTCCGCAACTGCATCAACGTCGGTATCCCGGCCGTCGAGCTCGACACCGACCAGATCGAGCAGGGCGACGAGCTGGAAATCGACCTGGCCGCCGGCGTCCTGACCAACCACACGCGGGGCGCGCGGCTCGAGTTCGCGCCGCTGCCGCCGGTCATGCGGCGCATCCTGGAGGACGGCGGGCTCGCCGAGCACATCAAGAAGCACGGCGACTTCGCACTCGATTAGATCCGCAGATTTCGCAGATTACGCAGATGCCTTCTTTCGATGCCTATCGCGACGCGCTCGACTACCTCTTCCACTTCACCGACTACGAGCGCATGCACCGGGTGACGAAGGCGACGTCCGTCTTCGGCCTGGCGCGGATGAACAAGCTGCTCGACCACTGCGGGAACCCGCACCGGCAGCTCGATGCGGTCCACGTCGCCGGCACGAAGGGCAAGGGCTCGACGGCCGCCATGACCGCCTCGATCCTCGGCGCGGCGGGGCGGACCGTCGGCCTGTACACCTCGCCGCACGTCTACGACATCCGCGAGCGCATCCAGGTCGACGGCGAATGGATCCCCGAGGACGACGTCCGCCGGCTGCTCAACGGGCTCGTCCCCTATCTGGAGGTCGCGAAGCACGGCGGCGACACCTACGCCCCGACCTTCTTCGAGACGTTCACCGTGATCGCGTTCCTCTACTTCCTCGACCGGGAGGTCGACGTGGCGGTCGTCGAGGTCGGCCTCGGCGGCCGGCTCGACGCGACAAACGTCCTGCAGCCGCGCGCCTGCGCGATCACCCCGATCAGCTTCGACCACACCGAGAAGCTCGGCCACACGCTCGCCGAGATCGCCGGCGAAAAGGCGGGAATCATCAAGCCCGGCGTGCCCGTGATCAGCGGCGTCCAGCGGCCCGAGGCGCTCGCGGTGATCCGCGACCGCTGCGCGGAGCGCGACGCGGCGCTCCACGTCGTTGGCGAGGAGATCGGGATCGCGCCGGCGGCGGACCCCGCCCGCGGCGGCGGCCCGCCCGGCGCGTTCAGCGTGCGCACGTGGCGGCGCGAACTGGATGCTCTGGCCGTGCCGCTCCTCGGCCGGCATCAGCGCGAGAACGCGGCGACCGCGATCGGCCTGGCCGACCTGCTCCACGAGCGGGGCGTCGAGCTGTCCGACGGGGACATCCGCAGCGGGCTCGCGTCGGTGAGGTGGCCCGGGCGCATCCAGCTCGTCGCCGAGCGGCCGGAGATCATCGTCGACGGCGCCCACAACCCCGCCAGCATCGGCGTGCTGCTCGACACCCTGGGCGATCTCGCGCCCAGGCGGACCGTCTTCGTCGTCGCCGTCAACGCCGACAAGGATGTCGCAAGGATCCTCCGGCTCCTCGCCGACGCCGGAAGCGCGTTCGTCTTCACCCGGACCGACAACCCGCGCGCCGCGCCGCCCGACGAACTGAGGGGCCGGCTGGCCGACATCGTCCCCGACGCGCAGTCCCGCGCCGTCGACGAGCCGGCCCGGGCGCTCGAGCTCGCACGGGAGCTCGCCGGCGCGGACGACCGCATCGTGGTGACCGGCTCGATGTACCTGGCCGGCGATGCGCTGACGATCCTGGCCCGGCGCCGCGCGGACCCCAAACGATAGGTCGTATAGGACCTATACGACCTATGGTTCGCGTTCGGCGGCTGCTGAGCAGCTCCGTCGCCCGGGCGCCGGTGCTCCCACGCCCCCGCGCTCACTCCTCGCCCGTCTCGCGGCGGAGGATCTCCTGGCGGAGGCTCTTGAGCTTCATCAGCGCCTCGAGCGGGCTCATCGTGTCGGTGTCGAGCCTCTTCATCGTGTCGATGGTCGCTTCGTGGGGCGAGCGGAAGAGGGTGAGCTGCATCTCCTGCGGCTTCTTCGCCTTCACCTTCACCGGTGCGATCGTCGGCCGGTCCTGGTCGTCCAGCCCGCTCGCCTCGAGCTGGGCGAGAATCTTCTTCGCCCGGCTGACGACCGACCGGGGGACGCCCGCCAGCTTCGCCACGTGCACGCCGTAGCTCTTGTCCGTCCCGCCCTCGATGATCTTCCGCAGAAAGATCACCTCGTCCTCCCACTCGCGGACCGCGACGTTGTAGTTCTTCGCCCGGGGCAGCACCGCCTCCAGCGCCGTGAGCTCGTGGTAGTGGGTGGCGAACAGGGTCCGGGCGCCGATCCGCTCGTGGATGTACTCGCTGACCGCCCAGGCGATGCTCACCCCGTCGTACGTGCTCGTCCCGCGGCCCACCTCGTCGAGCACGATGAGGCTCCGGTCCGTCGCGTTGTTCAGGATGTTCGCCGTCTCGTTCATCTCGACCATGAACGTGCTCTGGGCGCGGGCGATCTCGTCGCTCGCGCCGATGCGGGCGAAGATCCGGTCGCAGGCGCCGATCTCGGCCGACTTCGCCGGCACGTACCCGCCCATCTGGGCCATGATGACGATGAGGGCGACCTGGCGGATGTACGTCGACTTGCCCGCCATGTTCGGCCCGGTCACGATCGCCATCGTCAGGTCCTCGCCGTCGAGCATCACGTCGTTCGGCACGAACGACTCGCCCTCCAACGTGAGTTCCAGGACCGGGTGCCGGCCGTCCTCGACGAGGAGTTTCGGCGAGTCGTCCACCACCGGGCGGTAGTAGCGGTTCTCGACCGCCACGTGCGCCAGCCCGGCGAGGGTGTCCAGCTCCGCCACGGCCCGCGCGACCTCGAGGACCCGGGGGGTCTCGGCCGCCACCGCCTCGCGCACCTCGACGAACAGGTCGTACTCGAGCTGGTCCGCCCGCTCGCCCGAGGTCAGCACCTTCGTCTCGTACTCCTTCAGCTCCGAGGTGAAGTACCGCTCGGCGTTCTTCAGCGTCTGCTTGCGCACGTAGTTGTCCGGCACCTTGTCGGCGTGGGTGTGCGTCACCTCGATGTAGTATCCGAAGACCTTGTTGAATCCGACCTTGAGCGAATCGATCCCGGTGCGGCGGCTCTCCTCGGCCTGGTAGCTCGCCATCCAGCTCTTCGCGTCGCGCTGGATCGTGCGGAGCTCGTCCAGTTCGTCGTGGTATCCCGGCCGGATCATGCCGCCCTCGCGGATGGTGGTCGGCGGCTCGTCGGCGATCGCCCGCTCGATCAGCCCGGCCACGTCGTCGAGCGGGTCCAGCCGCGCCGCGAGGTCGCGGAGCGCCTCCGGCTCGCGCCCCTCGATGGCCCGGCGCAGGGCGGGGATCATCCGGGCCGACTGGCGGAGCGCGACCAGGTCGCGCGCGTTCGCCCGCCCGGTGCTGATCTTCGACCCGATCCGCTCCACGTCGTGCATCCGCTCGAGCACGGCCCGCACGTCGTCGCGCAGGTCCGAGTCCCCGGCGAACTCGGCGACCGCCGCCTGCCGGCGGTTGATCCCGGCCGGGTCGCGCAGCGGGGACAGGAGCCACTCGCGCAGCAGCCGGGCGCCCATCGGCGTGACGGTCTTGTCCAGCACCCACAGCAGGCTGCCGCGCCGCTCGCCCGAGCGCATGGTCCGGACGAGTTCCAGGCTCCGCGTCGCCGTCCCGTCGATCAGCAGGTGCCGCGTGTCGACGTAGCGCTCGAGCCGGTCGATGTGGCCGAGCGAGGTCCGCTGCGTCTCGTTCAGGTACTCGATCACCGCGCCGGCCGCCGAGGCGCCGGCCGTCAGGTCGCCGCAGCCGAACCCGTCGAGCGACGTGACCCCGAAGTGCTCGCGCAGCGTCTTCATGGCGTTCCGGAGGTCGAACACCCAGTCCGGCCGGTCGGTCGCCACGGTCTGCCGCTCCAGCTCGCTCACCAGCCGCCCGTTGCGCGCCCGGAACCCCTCCGGGTAGAGGCATTCGGCGGGGCCGATCCGGGCGAGGGAGTCGTCGATGCGGTCGGGCGGGACCTCCTCGGCGAAGAACCGGCCGGTCGACAGGTCGACCCAGGCGATGCCGCAGAGCTTGCTGCGGGGGCAGATGGCGGCAAGGTAGTTGCTCGCCCGCTGGTCCGGCAGCAGGTCGTCGGTCAGTGTGCCCGCCGTGACCACCCGGGTCACCCCGCGGTCGACCACGACCTTCGCCTGCTGCGGATCCTCGAGCTGGTCGCAGACGGCGACCCGGTAGCCGGCGAGGATGAGCTTCTTGATGTAGCCGTCGACCGCGTGGTGTGGCACCCCGGCCAGCGGGATCTCCTCTCC
>JAWODX010000357.1:0-3351 GCA_046483085.1 Planctomycetota bacterium | reverse complement strand
CGAGGAGGGCGAATGGCGCGAGTGCCCGACCGGGTTCGGCGACGTGACCGTGACGACGACTATTCCAATGTTCAAGAAGATCCGGTTCCACTCGCGCGAGAGCCTGGGGTTCGAGGAGCTCGACCTGCCGCCCCAGTCGCTCGAGACCGTCGCCATGTGGTTTGTCCCGCCGGACGAGGTCGTCGACCGGCTCCGGGAGCAGGAGATGGTCGTCGGCGAGGCGCTGATCGGCATCGCCAACGTGCTCGTCGAGGTCGCCCCCTTCTTCACCATGTGCGACCCGCAGGACGTCGGGACCGTCGTCGACGCGAGCTGCCTCGGCCGCGATGCGCTCTTCCTCTACGACCGCTACCCCGGCGGCATGGGCTATGCCGAGCGCTGCCTGGCGCGGATGGACGAGATCCTGGGGACCGTCCGGCAGGTCATCCGCGACTGCACCTGTCCCGACGGCTGCCCGTCGTGCGTGGGCGCCGCGACCCCCGCGTTCGCCATGAGCGACCTCGACAGCTCGGTCCGCGGGCGCATCCCGAACAAGGCCGCGGCGGGATGGCTGCTGGAACTGCTGCTCGAGGGCGGGGAGTAGCCGCGGGACGTTGCATTTCGGAAACATGCGGCCTCTTCGGCCCGCTACGTTGTCGCGCGCAAACATGTCTCCTAACTCACGCCTGACGAAGGGGATGGGGCCTATACCTGCCGGGGCGGCCGTTGGATTTGCGCAACATCGCCGCAACCGGCAATCACGTGCGGCGCCGGAGGGCCGCACGTAAGCACTTGTTGGGCAATCACATACAAGCCCGCTGAAACTTGGCCCCTCGCCCGGCACGCATTTTGCTCCCTTCTACATGAACATATGCCGCGCGGCGAATGGATGCTGTGTGCGGCGGCACGCGCTCAGCGAGGGCAAAGGACGGGAACCTCCTGTTTCTTGCCTCAGCCCGCGCGATACCGGGCGAAATCCCGGGAGCGCCACGCCATTTCGCCGGTAGCGAGATGCGCAGCGGTGCCGCGATATCGCCGCCACGCGAGGGATGCGCGCGGCGCCAGCGGGAGGGACGAGAGACCGCATCCGGTCCGGCGAGAGAACGCCGGGGCGGGACGAACCGCGGCAGGGAATGCCGCCCCGGATTGCCCGTGCGCGGTGCGGACGAGCCGGCGACGAGACGGCTCATGTCGAAGGAGATCGACGCAAGAGGGCTGCGAGGTTCCCGCCGGATCGGGGCGGAACGAGGACAAGAGCGTCCGGGCCATCGGCCCGGGCGATCCACGTGTGGCCGGGTGCGGCGACGGCGTCGTCGCCGTGAGACCGGCCTGGCGAACGCCATAGACGCAGCAGAAGGAGGCGCATATGGCTGTGAGAGGAGGCTGCAGCCACGCTCGCGCGCGGTTCCACTCCGTGCAGCGGCTTGGCAGGCTGCCACCGGTCGAGCTGTGGCATTGCCCGACGTGCAAGAGCACGATCTCGGCCGAAGCCGTGCGTGCCGCTCGCAGGTCCGCGGCCGCCGCGTAAGCTCCCGCGCCGGCCTGCCAGGGCACGCACAGGGGCAGTCCGCGCGACGTCTGCATCGGTGAACCGAGCGTATGCACGAAGAGAGAAACGTCAAAACAGCACAAAGAACCGCAGGGGGACCGTGCGCCCGGGCAGCGGGCGCTCCGCCCTTCTCCGGTACCAGCGATACATTTCGACGCATGGGATCTCTCAGACCGTCACAAGGAGGACCGGACCATGGCACGAGAGAATGGAGTCGGACGCTTGATCGAGCAGCGGAACAAGGCGGGACCGCGTGCGGGGCCGAGAGCAAGCCCCCGCGCCGGACCACGGGCGCGCGGGGACCCGCCGAAAGCCGAACCGTTGAACGGCTCACCAGCAGTTCTCTCTTTTCAAGGAGGTCGGACGATGTCTAAGCGAATGGTTGCGTTGTGGAGTGTGTTGTTCCTCCTGGCCCTGCCGATGACCGCGACGGCGGTGCCCAGTTATCAGTTGCGGACCGACGCGGCCGGCGTGCCGCTCATCCTCACCGCGAATCAAGGGCACGGCGGCCTCACCATGGAGCGGATCGACGCCACCAACGACGGGTTGGTGTACGCCTACGACGACGCGGGCTCCGGCTACGAGTACCACGTGATGGACCCGGCGCTCGAGTCGCCCAACAACGCGGCCACCAGCGCCGAGGTCGCTCTCGTCCAGTTCTGGTCCGGCGGCCGGGACATGTACGAGGCGAGCGTCTCCACCGGCGTCACCGTGTCCGCGTTCACACCGCGCTCCGGCATGACCTCGACGATGGCGAACGGCGCCTTCTTGACCATGAGCGGGGGCGGCAGCGGCTCCTACGGCGAGATCCGGTTCGAAGACAACGCCGGCAGCTACGACGGCGATTCCGGCATGGGCGCCCGCCGCGGGAACGGCAGCTTCAGCTTCGACACGGCCCGCCACAAGTCCGGCCTCGAATGGGTGGCCGAGACCGGTCCCGGCACCGACACCTGGCAGGTGCTGGTCGGCCTGAGCGATGACGGCGGCACCGGGCGCCGGCCCATCAACTACGGCGTCCGCAAGACGGAGTGGGGCCCGCTCACCGGCCTGAACACGGGCGGCACCCCGGCCGCCGGCACCCGGACCATCACCCCCGGCGGACGACTGGTGGACGCCGGCGGCTCGGCGACCGGACTCATCGACGGGCTCGTGCCCGGCGTCGCCGACGCCCCCCACGACTTTGCCATAAACCGCCGTGACGGGAACCTCTACTTCGTCAGCTACCATAACGACGGGAACCTGGACCACGTATACCTCTCGGCGGTCAGCTTCGCGTTCGGGACGCTCGCCGACGATTCCCCGGCCACCTATGTGAACCTCGACGAGGATACCACGGACAACTTCCTGGAGATCACCTACGACTCCGGGGATGACGACCCCGACCTGCTGATGCCCTACGGCCTGACGTTCTCGCCCGACGGCTCCGTCCTCTACGTGGTCAACGCCGCCGGGACGTCGACCAGCAGCGGCGGGGATCGCGTGTTCCAGTTCGATCTCTTCGAGCCGGCCCAGCCCATCCCCGAGCCGGGGGCGCTCGGCCTGGCGCTCCTCGGCCTGCCGCTCTTGCTGCGGCGCAGAAAAAAGAAAGGACGAAGAACGTCTCGGAAATGGATGTCCATGCTCGGACTGCTCGCCGTCGCGCTCCTGCTCGCGCCGGCGGGGCAGGCGGTGCCCAGCGTGGTGTACCAGGGCTCGATGAAGATGCCCGACGCCTCGCCCCAGGAGCACTACGTTCGGTCCGTTTGCGTCCTGCCCGAGGGGACGCCGCGCCTGGACGGGGGAATGACTCCCGAGCCGCGGCTGCTCATCAACTATGGCTGGCA
>JAWODX010000008.1:0-16189 GCA_046483085.1 Planctomycetota bacterium | reverse complement strand
CCGTCATCAGCGCCAGCACGTCGAGGAGGCAGACCGAGTCCGGCCCGCCCGACAGGCCGACGACCACCGTCTCGCCGCCCTCGAGCAGACGCTCACGCCGAATCAGGTCCAGCGTCTCGGAATACACGGACATGTCAGACTCACCGGGTGTTGGTCGTATTCTCGCCGAACGCCGCCGGACAGTCAAGCCGACCGGCGGCTGAGTGCCCCCCTTTGGGCGTACCTTCGGGGGGCTCGCCGACCCGCCTAACCGCCACTCCGAGGACCCGCCCCCGAAAGCCGCAACAACTCAGCGTGCACCCATGTCCATCTGTGGGCGACCATCATGCAGATTTCCCAGGTGGGATTTCTACATGATGGTCTCAGGACGTGCGGTGGTGAGGGTTGACGCGGCGGCCCCCTATGCGCGCGGCCGCCGAGCACGTATACTCATTGGCCCGGTCGGCAGAGGACACGATGCTCGATCTGACCGCACAAGACACGCTGACTGCCGTCGAGCTCAACCGCGGCGAGGGGTTCCGCTTCACGCTCCGCAGCGGCGAGGTCCGCGAGCTCGTCCTCGAAGACACCGACGCCGAGGTCCTGCTCACGAGCTGCGCCGATCCCCGCGTCGAGGAGCCGGACGGCGGCACAATCCTCCGCTTCACCTGCCGCGTCCGCGTCGACGGCCGGCCGATGACCCTCGAACGCGTCGTCTGCTCGCAGGCGTCGTTCTACGAACCGTACGTCATCGACGGCGTGCGGATCTGGTTCGACGCCGTGCAGGACCTCTTCGACCTCGTCGTCGAGCGGCACGGCCCCTGCCGGCCGACCCGCCGCGCCCGGTTCGCCGTGCAGGACGCGACGCTCGCCATCTGCCCGCAGGAGATGGGGCCGTGGTGCCCGATGAGCGAGAACCGGATTGACGTCGCCGACTGCTACAACGGCGACGACCCCTGGATGGGGCCGTATCTCGGCGCCTCCGCGCACGGCGGGATGGACATCAACCATCCGCGGGGGACGCCGCTCTGGGCGCCGATCGATTTCGACGACTCGAGGTACCTCTGCCGCGTTGCACGCGGGGCGCGGAACAACCGGTGGTGGGGCGTCCGCCACTGGCCCGACGGCTCGACCTGGGTGCTCGGCACGTACCACCTGATCCGCCTGCTCGTCCCCGAGCACCGGCCGATCCGGGCCGGGACTCAGTACGCCGAGACAGCCGGCGTCCACGTCGGAAGCCACGACCACACCCACTTCTACTTCATGATCAAACAGCGCGGGCAAATCTTCCGGCTCGACCCCTGGATCCTGTTCTGGCAGATCTTCGAGAACAACCGCCGGCGCGGGAACCCGCGCTCGCCGACCGTGATGGACCGCGACCGCGAGACGGTCGCGGACATCGTGCCGGTCGGCCCCGCGAGGACCGGGCAGCCGGTCACGTTCAGCCCCGTCGGCAGCCGGGCGGGGCACGGAGCGTCCGAGCTGACGCACTGGTGGACGTTCGGCGACGGCGGCTGCTCGGTCGGCGAGGAGCCGACGCACGTGTTCACCAGGCCGGGCGTCTATCCCGTCACGCTGATCGTCGACGACGACCGGGGAGGCCGCGCGAGCCGCACGCAGCACGTCGCGGTGAGCGGCGAGGCCGTCGAGAAGCGTGCCCTCGGGCTCTTCGCGCCCGACGAGCCGAGCTTTCGCCGACGGCCGGTCCGGATGACCGACACCTACGGCGAGTCGCCCGTGGTCCCCCACAGGCTCGAATTCACCGTGCACGCCGCCACCGGCCACGTGCCCCGGCCGAGGGCCGTGGCCCTTCACGGCGTCACTCCTGGCGGCCTGGAGAGCGGCTCGCTGCGGATCAGCTCGGTCGATCTCCGCGGCGGGCAGCCCCGCTCCGTCTTCCCCGACGCTCGGCCATCGGCGAGCAAGTTCGACCTGGAGACGGTGGACGGCCCCGACGGGACGATCCTGCGCATCGTGCCGCGAACCGCACGGTTCAGTCCGGGCCGCAGCGAGCACATCCTGACCGTCACCTGCGACGGGCTGCTCAACTCGCCGCAGGCGCTCCGCGTCGTGGTGAACGTGATCGGCCCGCCGCCGAAGCGCCCGGTCACCATCGGCGACCGAGACCCCGGGTTCTACGCGACGCCCGGGTTCTGGGTGGCGCCGCGGTTCAACCATTGGGAGCCGGCGGGCGAGGGCGGCCGGTACCTGACGAACGGCGGCCGCGCGGGCGAGGACCAGTTCGCCCGGTTCACGCCCGACCTCCGGGCCGGCCGGTACGAGGTGTCGTTCAGCGACCGCACTCCGTTCGGCGACGACGCCCGGTTCGCGGTCCGTGTGCGACACGCCGACGGCGACGCGATGGTCTGGTGCGAGCCGGCGGACTCGCTCGTCATCGGCACATTCGACTTCCGCGAGGGGACCGACGGGTTCGTCGAGATCCGGACGGCCGGCTCGACCGGCCAGGTCCTCGCCGACGCGGTCACTTTCCGACCGCTCTGAACAGGCTCAGCGCCCGCGCCCTGTTTTGCCCGAGGTTGCAGCCTGGGACCCTGGCGCATATCATTCCGCAATCGGGCACGCGGTAACAGACAAACGACAGGGCGAGGTTAATGATGAGCGGTGAGCTGGCGATTCTCGGCGGGCCGAAGGCGGTGACCGCCGCCGTGTCGGAACAGTGGCAGCGGCCGGTGGCGAGGCAGAAGGAGCTGGTCGGCCAGTTGCTCGACGACGGCTTCCTCTCCGGCTGCAACCAGGGCGTGCCGAAGGAGTTCGAGGACCGGTTCCGCGACTACGTCGGCTGCAAGCACGTCGTGACGACGAGCCACGGGCACACCGCGCTGGCGAGTGCGTTCTTCGCGGCGGGGCTCGGCGCGGGCGACGAGTTCATCACGCCGACGCTCGGCTACATCGGCGGCTACGCGGGCGCGCTCCACGCCGGGGCGACGCCCGTCTTCTGCGA
Organism: Planctomycetota bacterium; assembly: GCA_046483085.1. Lineage (GTDB taxonomy): Bacteria > Planctomycetota > PUPC01 > PUPC01 > PUPC01 > JAWODX01. The sequence continues at coordinate 13,248 of JAWODX010000008.1, read as the reverse complement.
GGCCGACCCGAAGACGCTGACGATGGACCCGGCCGACGCGGAGCAGCGAATCACCGACCGGACGCGCGTCCTGCTGCCCGTCCACCAGCACGGCCGGCCGGCGGACCTCGACGCGATCTACGACGTCGCCGAGCGGCACGGGCTGGTCGTCGTCGAGGACGCGGCGCACGCGCACGGCAGCACGTGGGGCGGCGTCCGGATCGGCAACCTCGGCCACATCACCTGCTTCAGCATGCAGGGCTGCAGCCCGGGCGGCAAGCCGGTGACGTCCGGCGAGGGCGGGATCGTCGCCACGAACGACCGCGAGCTCTACGAGCGGGCGCTCATCTACTGCCACCTGCACCGGCCCGGGGTGCTCGACGAGCTGACGAACCCGGTCTACCGGCAGCTCGAGCCGCAGTTGCTCGGCTGGAAGTGGCGGGCGCATCCGCTGGCCATGGCGCTGGGGCTGGTGTCGTTGGAGAGCCTGGACGACCGGCTGGCGAAGTTCGCGGCGAACCGCGACGCGCTCGACGAGAAGCTGGCCGACGTGCCCGGGCTCGACCTGGTCCGGAATTATCCGAAGGCGACCGGGGCCGAGCTCTACGGCGGGCTGCAATTTCTGTACGATCCGGACGCTCTGGGCGGGCTGCCGGCGGCCGCATTCGTCGAGGCCTGCGCGGCCGAGGGCGCCCCGATCACCGGGCCGAAGGTCGACCACATCGAGCACATGCGGGCGATCTACACGAAGGACCTCCCCGGCCTGTGGGGCGAGGGGCACGACGGGCCCGCCGACCGCCCGCTCCCGCGGTACAGCGCCGGCGACTTCCCCGTCTCGGAAGACCTCGCCGGGCGCGTGCTCGTGATGCCGGGCTGGATCGAACCGGCGGACGGCGCGATCGAGCAGACCGCCGACGCGATCATGAAGGTCGCCGACGGGCACGAGAAGCTGATCGAATAGTGTTTCGTTACAGGAGAAGCAGGGCGGGAGAGGCGGGGAGAAACCCCTTTTGGAAAAGGGGATTTCTCCCCGGACCCCTCTCCCCGAAACCTGGGGAAATGCCGCTTCGGCTCCGCCGAACCGACATTTCCAACCGAACTCGTTTGAGTGACTGATTGGCCTTTGGTTGTTGTTCCGAAGCACCCCACGCGCCGCGAAGAGAGCGCTGGTGACTGGTGACTGATTAGCAGCCATGCGCGAGACCATCGTCGCCGTCGACATCGAGACGACCGGGCTGGACGCCTACGAGGACGAGATCATCGAGGCGGCGGCCGCGGTCTACAAGGGCGGCGAGATCGTCGGCCGGTTCGCCGAACGCATCCGGCCGATAAGGCCGCTGTCCGCCGGCATCATCAAGCTGACCGGGCTCACGCCGGCCGCGCTGAAGGACGCCCGCGGGGCCGACGCCGTGCTCGCCGACCTGCTCGACTTCCTGCCCGGCGACGCGACGTTCGTCGCGCACAACGCCCGGTTCGTCCGCTCGTTCCTCCGTCGGGCGACGAAGGACCGGTTCGGCACCGACCTGCTCGACACGGCGGAGCTCTCGCGCATCTGCCTGCCGGCATTGCCCAGCCACCGGCTCGACGCGCTCCGCGAGGAGCTCGGCCTGCCGCGCTCCGAGGCCGGCGGTGCGCTCGGCGACTGCGAGACGATCCTCGCCGTGCTCGAGAAGTTGGTCGACGCCGCGCTCGACATCCCGCTGCCCGTGCTCATCGAGATCAACCGACTGTTCCGGCGGGCCCGGTCGCAGCCGCTGCGTGAGTTCTTCCGCGCCGCGCTCGGGCAGGTCCGGGGCCGGCAGGGCGGGCGCCCGCCGCGGTTCGTCTCGCTCTTCCGCGAGGAGCCGCTGCCGAAGTCGCGCCGGACGGTGCCCGACCCGTCCGAGTACGAGGCGCTGGATGCGAGCCGCTTCGAGGAGCTGCTCGGCCCGGACGGCCCGTTCGCCGAGCGGCTGACGGGCTACGAGCATCGGACCGAGCAGATCGCGATGGCGTGGGCGGTGACCGAGGCGCTGAACGGCTCGCAGCACCTGCTCGTCGAGGCGGGCACGGGGATCGGCAAGAGCCTCGCGTACCTCGTGCCCGCCGTCCACTGGGCGTCGCAGAACAAGACGCCGGTGGTGGTGAGCACGAACACGAAGAACCTGCAGTCGCAGCTATTCTTCAAGGACCTGCCGCTGATCCGCGAGGCGCTCGACGTCGAGTTCACGACGGCGCTGATCAAGGGCCGGCGCAACTACCTCTGCCTGCGGAAGCTGCTGTACCTGCTGCGCCACGCCGGGCACGAGCTGCCGCGAGCGGACCGCGCCCGGCTGGCCGGGCTGCTGGTCTGGGCGGCGTCGACCGAGTCGGGCGACATCTCCGAGAGCGGCCTGGGGGCCGGCGCGGGCTCGCGCCGGCTGGCCGAGCAGATCACGTCGCTCGGCGAGGAGTGCCGGGGCTACCAGTGCGAGCACAGCCGGCGGTGTTTTCTCTATCGCGCCCGGCGGCGTGCCCGGTCGGCCGACGTGATCGTGGCGAACCACGCGGTCCTCTTCGCCGAGATGGCGATGCCCGACCAGAGCGTCGTCCTGCCCCCCTACCAGCAGGTGATCTTCGACGAGGCGCACAACCTGGAGGCGGCGGCGACGCGGCACTTCAGCATCGAGGTCTCGCTGCCGCTGTTCCGGCGGGTGCTCCGCCGGCTCTGGCGGCCGGGCCGACGCCGCACCGGCAGCGGGCTCATCCCGACCATCCTCCGCGAGGCGGAGCGGATCGATCGGACGTCCGAGCTGTGGGACCAGGTCGCGGGCCAGGCGACCAAGGCCATCGACGGCCTGAGCAAGATGGACGCCGCGCTGGAGCCGTTCTTCGAGCGGCTCGCCGCGCTGCTCGGGAAGAAGGACGATGGCGGTGTCCGGCGCATCTGGCCGGACCGCAAACGCGAGTCGCTCTGGGCGCCGATCCGCTCGGCGAAGGAGCGACTCATCTCCGGGCTGTCGCGCGTCATGCGGCCGACGGAGGGGCTGGCCGAGACGCTGGCCGAGATGGACCCGGTCGAGTTGCGGGACCAGGCCGACTTCATCCAGCAGCTCAGCGCGGTCGTCGACTGGCTCCGCGAGCTGACGCACGATCTCGAGCTGTTCCTGGCGACGGCGAACGAGAACTACGTGTACTGGGTCGAGCGGGTGGCCGAGCGGCGGGGCGGTGTCCGCGGCTGGGCGGCGCCGATCCGCGTCGGCCCGGAACTCTTCGAGCACGTGTACGGCCCGAAGCAGACGGCGGTCTTCACCTCGGCGACGCTCACGGTCCGCGGCTCGACGGCGTTCCTCCGGAAGCGGCTGGGGCTGGACCTGGTCGAGCCGGACCGGCTGATCGAGATGAACGCGGGCACGCCGTTCGACTACGAGCGGCAGTGCCGGGTGATGGTGCCGACGTTCCTGCCCGAGCCGAGCGGGCGCGGGACCGAGTACGGCGAGAAGCTCGGCGTGCTCCTGGCCGAGGTCTTCCGGCGGACCCGGGGCCGCGCGATGGCGTTGTTCACCAGCTACCACATGCTGCGGGCGACGACGGCCGTGCTGCGCGACGAGCTGCTCGGCGACGGGATCCAGATCCTCGCCCAGGGCGCGTCGGGCTCGCGCGAGAGCATCACCGACGTGTTCAAGCGCGACGTGCGGTCGGTCCTCATGGGCACGCACTCGTTCTGGGAAGGGGTCGACCTGATGGGCGAGACGCTCTCGTGCCTGGTGGTGGCTCGGCTCCCGTTCGCGGTGTACACCGATCCGATTCACCAGGCGCGGTGCGAGCAGGTGGAGGCGGAGGGCGAGAACGCGTTCATCGGGTACTCGCTCCCGAGCGCGGTGATCCGGCTGCGGCAGGGGTTCGGCCGGCTGATCCGGCACAAGACCGACCGGGGGATCGTGATCATCGCCGACCGGCGGATCGTGACCCGGCGGTACGGCGCCTGGTTCCGCGAGAGCCTGCCCGCGCCCACGCAGACCTTCGGCGAGCGGGACGAGTTCCTCGACGAGATCGAGGAGTTCGTGGGAGAGCCGTGAGGCGGGCGGTCAGCCGCTCAGCACGTCGAGGTACTTGCGGACGGTCTCGGCCAGGCCGTAGGTGAGCGCGTCGGCGATGAGGGCGTGGCCGATGGAGACCTCGAGCACGCCGGGGACGGTCGAGCAGAAGCGGCCGAGGTTCTCGAGGTTCAGGTCGTGCCCGGCGTTGACGCCGAGGGCGGCCTCGGCGGCGCGTTCGGCCGACGCCACGAACCGCGGGAGCACCTCGTCGGCCCGGCCCTCGGCGAATGCGCGGGCGTACGACTCGGTGTAGAGTTCGACGCGGTCGGCGCCGACGTCGGCGGCGGCGGTGATCCGGTCCGGCTCGGCGTCCATGAACAGGCTGACGCGGCAGCCGAGGTGGCGGAGCTCGGCGAGGAGCGGCCGGAGCCGGTCGCCGTCGGCGGCCAGGTCCCAGCCGTGGTCGGACGTGCTCTGCCCGGGGCTGTCGGGCACGAGGGTCGCCTGGTCGGGCCGGATCTCACGCAGGATATTCATCAGCCCGGGGTAGTCATCGCGCGGTTCGGCGAACGGGTTGCCCTCGATGTTGAACTCGACGGTCGTGCAGAGCGGGGCGATCCGGTCGCAGTCCTCCGGGCGGATGTGGCGCTGGTCGGGCCGGGGATGGACGGTGACGCCTGCGGCGCCGGCGTCGATGACCGTTTGCGCCGCCCCGGTCACGCTGGGGATGCCGATGTCCCGCTGGTTCCGCAGCAGGGCCACCTTGTTCACGTTCACACTCAGGTTGGTCATGGCATGTCCTCCCGTTCTGCTCACAGGTCGATCCAGTATCGGCGCGTCGGTCGGCCGTTGTCCGGGGCGATGATCGCGTTGGCGAACACGCCGCCGTTCTTCTCGATGACGCGGGCCGACGCCGCGTTGTCCCGGTCGCAGGTGACCAGCGCCCGCTCCAGCCCGATCTCGCGTGCCTTGTCGAGCGTCCTGGCGAGCAGCCGCGTCGCGTAGCCCTTGCCGCGCTCCGACGGGCGGATCTCGTAGCCGACGTGCCCGCCGCGCTGGGTGAGCCGGGCGTTGAGGTAATGGCGCAGCCGGCTGCGCCCGATGATCCGGCCGCGATGCACGAGCCAGTAGGCGGTGAACGGGACGAACCCGCGCGGGAGCTTGCGGCCGGCGGCCCAGTCGCGGCGCCGCTGGACGTACGCGGCGAAGTCTTCCCGCGCCCGCTTCAGGTCGTCGCCGGCATACGGCTCGTCCGCCGCCTCGAACTCCTCGGCGTAGTCGATGAACGCGTCGCGCATCGACAGGTCGGGCTCGATCAATCGGAGCGCTTCGTCGGCCATCACAGCCCTGTAACCTCGGGCGGCGGTCAACGGATATGGCGGGCCAGTCGTTCGAGCCGCTGGTTCACCGCTTCCCTGTCGAAGGCATCCGGGTCGAAGTCCTCGCCCATCCACTCCGCAACATACGGGTGGTCGGGATGCTCGGGGTCTTCCAGAATGTCTAACTTGGTATAGTACCCCCACACGCCCCCGCAGTCTTCCGGCGGGCAGGCTCCGGCCCCGTCGACGCACACGAGCGCGATCTTCTCGTCCGGGGGAATCCGGATCATCCGCTTGAGTTGAATCTCGTGCCACCAGTCGTCGCCGAAGTCGTACCAGTAGCGGAGCTTGGTGTTGACCCGGGTGACCACCTCGCTGAGCCGGGTGGCATCCTCATCCTGGGTGTCGATATCCGGCCCCGGCCGCCCGAAATCCATATAGCTGGCGCCCTTGATCACGAACTGGTGCAGGTGGTCGTCTTCCCATCCCATGGCGATCTGGATCACCCTGTGGAGATGGCTCAGGCGAATATCCGCGGGCACCCGGACAAGCCGCCAGATGGGCGGATCGCTCTCAAGCAGCGTGATCTTCAATTCGTAGTCCTTTCGCTTCCCCGTCTCCGTCGCCTTGCTCATCGCTCCTCCCTTCTATGCAAACGGACCCGCGCCGCTGATCGGCCTGCCCCGGCCCCGCTCAGTGCAGGAAGCAGCGGATGCCGGTGTGGATCATCTCCATCCCGTACTCGGTCGCGGCGGCGGTCACGCTCTCGTCGCGGGTCGAGCCGCCGGGTTGGGCGACGACCTGCACGTTCGTCCGGCCCGCGCGATCGATGTTGTCACGGAACGGAATGAACGCGTCGGACGACAGGCAGACGCCGTCGTGCCCGCGGACCCACTCGGCGCGCTCCTCGCGGCTGATCGGCTCGGGCTTCTCGTCGAGCCCGGCGAGCATGGCGTCCATCTCCGGCTCCGACAGCTCGTCCCACAGCAGGTACTGATCGACGACGTTCGTCTTCTCCGCCCGCATCAGGCCGTCCTTGAACCGGAGGCCGAGCGTCTTCGGATGCTGCTGCAGCAGCCACTTCTCCGCCTTGCCGCAGGCCAGGCGCGTGCAGTGGACCCGCGACTGCTGCCCGGCGCCCATCCCGATCACCTGCCCGTCGTAGGCAAGGCCGACCGAGTTCGACTGGGTGTACTTGAGCGCGACGGTCGCCACGACCAGCGTCTCCTGGATGCCCTCGGGGATCGACTCGCCGGCCACGGACTCCGCGAAGAGCGCCTTCGTGATATCGGAGTCGTCCCGCTTCTGGGCGAGGGTGAACCCGAAGACCTCGCGGGTCTCGACCTCCGGCGGCTCGTAGCCCGGGTCGGCCCGGATGATCAGGTACTTCCCGCCCTTCTTCTGCTTCAGCATCTCGAGCGCCTCCGGCTCGAAGTCCGGCGCGACGATGAGATCGGAGACCTCCATGTCGAGCACCCTCGCCAGGGAGACGTCGACGGGCTCGCTGACGGCGGCGACGTCGCCGAACGAGCTCATCCGGTCCCCGGCCCGGGCGCGGATGTAGGCGAGTGCCGCCGGCGAATAGCCCTCGTCGCCGAGCATCTGCGACCGCCGCAGCTCGTCGGTCAGCGGCCGGGCGATCGCGGCGCCCGCCGGGCTGACGTGCTTGAACGAGGCGGCGCTGGCGACGCCCGTCGCACCCTTCAGGGAACGGACGAGCTGCCACGAGCCGAGCGCGTCGAGCATGTTGATGTAGCCCGGCACGCCGTTGAGGAACTCGAACGCGCCGTCCGGGATCTCGAGCGTCGCCGGCTTCTGGTGCGGGTTGCAGCCGTACTTCAGTTCCATCTCGGTCCCTCCGTGGTGATCTCTGAGACGCCCGGGCCGCGTGGCTCGGGCAGCCCAGGCGAGCGGCTTGATCCCGCCGCCGCGCTCCCCCGTGGTCCGTTCCACGTTGCTCGCCAGTCACGCGGCGGCGATCCGATTCTCGACCGAGAAGATACCCGCCCGGCGAGGGGAAGTCAACTGCTTTCCGCGGTTGTCTCGTCCGGCCGGGCTGCTGAGGGGAACGGGCCGGGGGGCGATGCCCGGGCGCAACATGGCGGCGCGTAATCATGTTGCCGGAATACACCATCCCGAACCGCTTGCGAATGAAAGCTTTACGGGGTCACCGGCAAACCGTCCACCCAGCGATGTTGCGTGGATGCCACATGGGCACGGGCCGGGGGCGCGGCTCCTCCGGCCGGGCCGGCCACGTAACGCGTTCCTGACCAAAGAGTTCGGGGTTACGGGCGCAGTTTCGCGATTTTTCCCGCCTGTTGGCACGTCGTTTGCTTAAAAGCCCATTGCGTGAGGCGGCAGGAGGCCGCCAGAAAAGCTGATCTGTTCTTGTCGGAGTTCGCAGCCCCCGTGTGGGCTGCGCGCCTTGGGAGGAGAGAACGATGAACGCCAACGAAGACTGCAAACACGAGCACACCCGGTTTCACGCCATCCAGCGGCTGGGCGACCAGCCGCCGATCGAGCTGCGGCTCTGCCTGGAGTGTCATACGACCATTTCGGCCCCCGTTTCCGAGCCTGTGTCGGCCGCCGCCGCCGCTGCCAGCCACTAACATCCCGGATCGTTCTCCGACGGTGCCGCGCGTAATCGCGCGGCACCGTTTTTTTGGGTCCTTCTCCCCTCCCTGGGTTTCCGGTTCCGGTCGCCTGAACGTTCCGTGCGCGCCCTCCACGAGGTCCGCGTCCTGTTCTCGCTCCTGCTCGGCTTTCCGGCCTGTTTCGTCGCAGAGCTTCCGGAGCACGTGTCCGTGGGGGGTTACGGCGCGTCGGGTTCCGCGGTATCGTGGGAGGTGTTGCGGAGCCCGATGTCCTCGCACAGGTCGACGACGGGGGCGACGTGCCGCCACTCGGTGGTCGGCGGAGCCCCGATCCGGACGGCCCGATCCGGGGCCTCCCGCGCCACATCGCGAAGGGCCGACTCCAGCTCGTCCAGGGTCACGGTATTCCCTTTGAACGAGATCGAGCCGTCCTTGCGAACGCGGATCTCCACCGGCTCGTCCGACTTCTTCTTCGACTCCTTCGGGGCCGTGCTGTCCCGGGTCGACCGGTCGGCTTTCTTCCCGGGCTCCGGCTGCGGCTCCGGCTCGGTGCGGCCACCGAAGAGGACGAAGGCGGCGACTCCCAGCACCAGGACGGTCAACGCCACGATGACGGCCGGGCTGGCCAGCACGGACGGACGGTCGGGTTCAGGTGCGTCGCTCATGGGGGCTCCTGCGTGGGGCCGTGGCCGGCGGCGGCTCCGGCTATATCGTGACAGCGCGGCCGGCCCAATGCAAGCTTTTTGTTCGGCGGCTGTTCGGCGCCCGGCGAAACCGCCGGGAGACTGGCCCCTCGAGCCCCCGTTCCGGCTCGCCCGGCGTCGGCTATTGCATTGGGTTCGGGGCCGGAGTATCATGACCGAGGACATGGACCGACTGCAGAAAGTGCTCGCGCGGGCGGGCGTCGCCTCGCGCCGCAAGTGCGAAGAATATATCACCGCCGGGCGCGTGGCGGTGGACGGCGACGTGGTCTGCGAGCTCGGGACGAAGGTGGACCCGGCCACGCAGGTGATCACGTGTGATGGCGAGCGGGTCCGGCCCGAGCCGCTGATCCACCTGCTGCTCAACAAGCCGGCGGGCGTGGTCTGCAGCAGCGAGCCGGACGGTGGGCACACGCCGATCACCGAGCTGGTCCGCGGCATCGAGCAGCGGCTGTTCACCGTCGGACGGCTGGACGCGGACAGCGAGGGCCTGGTCTTGTTGACGAACGACGGCGAGCTGGCCAACCGGCTGACCCACCCGCGTTACCAGGTGCCGAAGACGTACGAGGTGGAGACCGACGGGCGGCTGTCGGCGGGGCAGGTCGCCCGCCTGACGAAGGGCGTCCGACTGCCCGACGGCGTGGCGCGGTTCGACGAGATCAGCGTGCAGAAGTCGCGGGACGGCCGCTCCCGGGCCCGTGTCGTCCTGCACCAGGGCCTGAACCGCGAGATTCGGCGCGCGTTCGGCGCGGTCGGGCGCGGGGTGATCCGGCTCCGGCGGGTGGCGATCGGGCGGCTGACCGCGCCGGGCCTGCGCCCCGGGGCGCGCCGGAAACTGACGAAACGGGAACTGGCCACCATTCGCGAGGATGCCGGCCTTCGAGGGTGATGCGATGAGATATTGGATGTGGATCGTTGCTCTTCTGCTGGCCGTCCCGGCGGTCGCCCGGGCCGGAGACGACCCCGGCGCCCTGATCCCGGGCGGCGAGGGCGTGGAGGGCGAGGAGGAGGCCGAGCTGCCCAACGTGCACACGGTCAAGGTGAGCGCCCGCGTCGACCGGCTGGTTCTCACCGACGGCTCGGTGGTCCGCGGGTCGATCGTCGCAGTCGGCGCGAAGGCGGTGATCATCGCCACGGCGGCGGGCGAGCAGACGGTCCCCCGCGGCAAGATCGAGCAGATCCGGCGTGCCCCCGCCGGAGCGCCCTCGGTCCCTCGTACGTTCGAGACCGAGATCGACTCGGGCCACGAGCGGATCGTTGTCCCGCCCGGGCTCGAGGAGGAGGTCACGGGCGCGGAGGCGACGCCCCGCGGAGTCGGGAGCCGGGTGGCGGAGAAGGTGATCGACCTGGCGTACAAGCCGGAGAAGGGCCAGGAGATCACGGTCGATCTGGACATCGCGACGAGGCGGTACGAGGAGTGGGGCGCGGCCGAGGCGAGGGGCCGCGACGAGCGCGTCCAAGTCCGGGTCAAGCCGACCGTCGGCTCGGTGCAGGGCGACGGGTCGTGGACGGTGCGGGCGTCCTACGAGTTGAAGGCCCTGTTCCGCGGCTATGCGAACGTGACCGCGCTGCACGAGCAGAAGGTCGGCGAGGTGAGCGTGGTTCGCAGGCTCTCGCCGGACGGCATCTGGAAGCCGGGGTCCGACGCCATCCGCGGCGCAGCGGCGACCGACCGCCGCTTCTTCCAGTGGCTCAACTACTTCACCGTCCCGCTCCCCGCCGAGCCGGTGGTGTTCGACTCGCCGCTGGAGCTGAAGGAGCTGATGCCCGCCGCCCTCGCACGGGCGCTGCTCCCGCCCCCGAAGGGCGTGAGCGCCCCCGGCTGGAAGGTCACCGGGACGTACGTCGTCGAGGGCACCCAGGAGGTGGATGGCATCCGGTGCGCCCGCGTCTCGATGAAGCTGGAGGGCCGAGGGGCCGGGGCCGGCAGATACGAGGGAGCGCCCGCCGACGTGGACGTGGCCGCCCAGAGCGCCTGGACGGTCTTCTTCGACATCGACGCCGGCCGGCCGTTCCGCTCGAACGTCAAGACCAGCGCCGTCGCCACCGTCGGCGGCCGCGGCGGGCAGGAGATCAAGCTGAAGACGGACCGGTGGGTCGAGGCGACCGTCGCCGGCCCGAGGCCGAAGCCCCGGCCGACGCCCGAGCCCGAAAAGAAGACGGAACCGGCGGAGCCGGCGCGCGAGAAGAACATCGAAGAGGACCTGGACGACCTGATGAAAAAGCTGGGCGGTGAGAAGGTCGAAAAGAAGGCCGACGAGGGCGAGAAGACGAAAGGGCCGGAGAACCGAGGAGGCAACAAGGAAGCTCCATGACGCAGCTTGAGACAGCGAGACAATCCGACGAGCCGACTCCCCAGATGATGACGGCGGCCGAGAGCGAGCCGGTCGATGCGGAAACCATTCGTGAGCGGGTGGCCCGCGGCCGGGCCGTCGTGCTGTCCAGCGGGGTGGTCCCGCCGGACCGGCCGTGCGCGGTCGGGGCCGGGCTCCGCACGAAAGTGAACGCGAACATCGGCACGTCGCTGGACTATCCGCACGTGGAGCGGGAGCTGAGGAAGCTCCGGGCCGCCGAGGAGGCGGGCGCCGACACCGTGATGGACCTGAGCACCGGGGGCGACATCCCGGACATCCGCCGGCAGATCCTCGAACACGCCCACGTCCCGGTCGGCTCCGTCCCCATCTACAGCGCGGCGGCGAAGGCCCGCGACGAAGGCCGCAAGGTGGTCGACATGAGCGCCGACGACATCATCAGTGCCGTCCGCGAGCACATGGCCGACGGGATCTCGTTCGTGACCATCCACTGCGGGGTGACCCGCGAGGTGGTCCGCACCCTGCGGGCCGGCAGCCGGGTCTGCGGGATCGTCTCCCGCGGCGGGACGTTCGTCGAGCGCTGGATGGCGCACACCGGGCAGGAGAACCCGCTGTACGAGCGGTACGACGAGCTGATCGACATGGCCCGGGAACACGACGTGACGTTCAGCCTGGGGGACGGGCTTCGGCCGGGCTGCCTGGCCGACTCGATGGACCGGGCGCAGGTGCACGAGCTGATGGTGCTGGGCGAGCTGCGCGACCGGGCGACCGCCGCCGGCGTCCAGGTGATGGTCGAGGGCCCCGGGCACGTGCCGATCGACCAGATCGAGGCGCAGGTACAGATGGAGAAGGAGCTCTGCGGCGGCGCCCCGTTCTACGTCCTGGGCCCGATCGTGACGGACGTGGCCCCGGGCTACGACCACATCACGTCGGCGGTGGGCGGGTCGATCGCGGCGGCGGCGGGCGCCGACTTTCTCTGCTACGTCACCCCGTCGGAGCACCTGAGCCTGCCCGACGAGGAGCAGGTGCGGCAGGGGGTGATGGCGGCGCGGATCGCGGCCCACGCCGGCGACGTGGGCAAGGGGCTCCCCGGGGCGGCGGACTGGGACCGGCGGCTGTCGGCGCTGCGGCGGCGGCGCGACTGGGAAGGCCAGCTCGCCCACTGCCTCGATCCGGCGATGGCGCGGCGGGTGCGCGAGCACGGCCGGCCGGCCGACGAGGACGTCTGCTCGATGTGCGGCGAGTATTGTGTCTTCAAACTGGCCGACGAGGACGTGGAGGAATCAGGCGGCTCGGGTCGTTGATCGGCGGAGAGGACGGCGCCGGCGGCTGGTTGGCGGCGGGGGAGCGGCCGATAACCGAAGAGGCCCGGCTCGGGGCAGAGATGGAAGACCAGCGGACGATCCCAGCGGCGGGCCTGGCGCTGGGCCTGGTCTGCCTGGTCGCGGCGGGCTGCGCGTCTCCCGCCCAGCTCGAGCGATGGCCGCTCCTGCCCGTCGAGCCCGAAACCGACCGGTTCCCCGGCCGATTCAGCCTGGGGCCGTTCGCCGACGTGCAGTGGAAGGACTCGACCTGCCAGTGGGGCGTCCGCCCGCTGTTCAGCGTGCGGCAATACTGGAACGTCGCCCCGGACCAGCGGCTCAACTACGACCTCCCTTACTACGCGCCGCCGGCGCTGCTCGATCCGACGGCGCGTGAGGGCCCGTCGGCGGCGGCGCCCGGCCAGACGCCGCGCCGCGGCCTGCAGGTCTACGCCCTGCCCCCGTTCTTCTGGCACGCGTCGTGCGGCCCCGAGGGCGGGACGCTGCTGATTCCGCTGTACTACGATTTCCGCGGCCGGAACGAGACGGAGGGGCGGCACCACATCTGGGGCCTGGTCCCGCTCTATTTCGGCGGGTATTCGGATCAGCGCGGCTCGTACCACGCGCTGTTTCCGCTGGGCGGGACGGTGAAGAACATGCTGGGGCGGGACCGGATCGACTTCGCCCTGTTCCCGCTCTTCTCGCACGCGCGAAACGGGGAGCACCACTCGTACACGGTGCTCTGGCCGTTTATCAACTGGTCGCACGGCGGCGGCCGGTGGGGCTGGCGGGTCTGGCCGCTCGTCGGACGGTCCAAGGACGAAGGGGAGCCGCCCTACTGGTTCGTCCTCTGGCCGCTGTTCGGCTTTTCGGAGTCATCGCGATCCGCGACGGGCGGATCGTCCGACTCGGAAGTACCTACGACATCGAGTTCCTCGCCGGAACCGAAACCACGACGATCGACCTCGACGGACGGACGGTGCTGCCCGGATTCATCGACGCGCATACCCATCTGTTGATGACCGGACGCGCGCTCGTCCACGC
>JAWODX010000496.1:0-3363 GCA_046483085.1 Planctomycetota bacterium | reverse complement strand
GTGGCTGACGGTGACCGTGCCGGAGGGCGCATCGCCGGGCCGTCACCGAGCCGAGCTGACGATCGACCTCGACGGGGCGGAGACGGTCACCGTACCGATCGCAGTGCGGGTTCACGGCTTCCGCCTTCCGGACCCCGGCGACTACCGGACGTGGGTCGATCTGCTCCAGTCGCCGGACAACCTGGCGGCTCACTACGAGGCGCCGCTCTGGTCCGAGGAACACCGGCGCCTGATCGACCGGTCGATGCGGTTCCTCGCCGCCATCGGCAACAAGACCCTGTACGTCCCGCTCATCTGCCGCTGCCAACAGGGCAACAGCGGGTCGATGGTCCGCTGTGTCCGGGCGGCCGGCGGGGGCCACAAGTATACCCACGACTTCTCGATCCTCGAGCGCTACTTGCAAGCCGCCAGGAAGGCGGGGCTGAAGCCGCGGGCCGTCATCGTCCAGGTGTGGGACTACCACATCGGCAAGAACGCCACGTGGAAGATCGGGACCGGCATGTACGGCCAGACACGGGAGAACGAGGCCCGGCGGGTCCCCGTCACGCTGCTGGACCCCGCGACGGGGGAGACGGAGGAGATCAAGGGGCCGGCCTACGGGGCCGCGAACGCCGAGAGGTTCTGGCGGCCCGTGGCCAGGGGGGTTCGACGGCGGCTGAAGAAACTGGGCTGGGGAGGGGCCATGGTCCTGGGCCTGGCGGGCGACTATGTGCCGAAGAAAGAGGTGGTCAAGCTGTGGGCGAGGCTCTGGCCCGGGGTGCCCTGGGCCGCGATGGCGCACGGCTCGACCCGCGAGTTCTACGGTGTCCCTGTCGCGTACATGGGGACGGTCCTGCACCGGAGCTTCCCGGTGGACCCCGAGATTCACCGCTGCTACGGATGGCGGCGGGGGCGGCGCATCGTGATGTTCGACCGGATCAAGAGCCGGCGGCCGCCGCAACTGGCGTTCGACCGATATGCCGCCGAGCTCGCCCTGGTGTCGAACATGCGGGGCATCGGCCGGCTGTCGCTGGACACCTTCCGCTGGAGAAAACGATACCCCGGGACCTCCTGGGGCTCGATTTCCCTGCCCTGGCCGATCCTGGCACCCGGGCCCGACGGCGCCCTCTCGACCTGCCGGTTCGAAATGCTCCGAGAGGGTGTTCAAGACAGCGAGGTCCGCATCTTCCTCGAGCGGGCGCTCAGCGATGAGGCACTCCGGAAGAAGCTCGGAGCCGAACTGGCCGCCGAGTGCCAGAGGGTGCTCGACGAACGAACGCGGCACCTCATCTGGGCGGACGAGGCGTCCACCAACACCCGGCACCACTCGACCCTCCCGCTGGGGCCGCTGGGGTTCGACTGGTACGCCGGCTGGAACTGGGAGGGACGACTCTCCCGACTGTACGCCCTTGCGGCGAAGGCGGCGGCGATCATCGGCCACCCGGCTGACCGGCCCCGAGCGATCGAAGCGGGCCAATGACCGCCGCGAAACGGCCCGACGACGCCAGGCAAGACGAGGGGGCAGACCCTGCTCCGCTCCCGACGCCGCTTCGGACGACTGGCCAATGGCCGGAAAGAAGCAGACAGGAGTCACGAGTTGGCAGCTACCATCAACGAGGAAAGGAGGACTCATGGCGTTCGACCCCATCCCCGATCTGGCGGGCAAGCGCGTTCTGATCACCGGTGCGAGCAACGAGACCGGCCCGCACGTCGCCCGGGCGTTCGCGCGACACGCCCCGTCGCTCGCTCTCACCTATCACTCGGACCGGGCGGCCGGCGAGGACGTCGTCGAACAGTGCAAGGCCGACGGCGCACAGGACGCCCACCTGTTCCAGCTCGACCTGCTCGACATGGAGCAGTGCGCCTCGTTCGTGCCGCGGGTCGTCCACGCGCTCGGCGGGCTGGACGTCTTCGTGGCCGTGGCGGGCTCCGGCGCGAGCTACACCCCGCTGGCCGAGCTGCCGGCCGACGACCTCGTGCGCGCGTTCCAGGGCCAGGTCGCCGGCAACTTCGCCATCGCCCGCGACGCCGGCCTCGCCATGCCCGAGCACGGCGGCCGCATCGTCTTCATCTCGGCGACGAGCTGCACCAAGTACAGCCACGCGGGCTACGGCTTCGCCAAGGCGACGCTCAACGAGCTGACGAAGTTCCTCGCACTCGAGCTCGCCGAGCGGAACGTGACGGTCAACACCCTCGTGCCGCAGCTCATCGACCTCGAGTCGATCAGCGCCGAGATGCGCGACAAGCGGCGGGAATTCACCCCGCTCGGCAACATCCCCCATCCCGACCAGATCGCCCAGATGTGCCTCGTGCTCTGCTCGCCGCTGTTCGACATCGTCACCGGCGAGCTGATCTACATGGACGGCGGCTACCGCCTCCGCCCTCTCGAGGATCGCTAGCCCGGACCGCGGCGGCGCGGAGCCGGCAGCGTCGCCCGGGAGTCGGCACGAGAAACCACGACGACACGACGCAAGAAGGGAATCTGTGGTGACGTCGTGCCGTCGTGGTTGATTGGGCTGCGAGCGCCGGGCGGAGCCGCTACTTCTGCCCGAGGGTGATGCGGGCGTCGACGGCGACGGGCGAGGTGCCCTGCGGGCCGACCATGTAGGGGTTGATCTCCATCTCCTGGATCCGGGGGAACTCGGTGACGAGCTGGGAGAGCCGCTGGAGGCCTTCGGCGACGGCGTCGATGTCGACGCCGGGCTGGCCGGGCTCGCCGCGGAGCAGCCGGTAGGTGCGCGTGCTCTCGAGCATCTCGCGCGCCTCGTCGGCGGTGAGCGGGGCGAGGTAGAAGGCGACGTCGCGCATGACCTCGACGAGCACGCCGCCGCGGCCGAACATCATCAGCGGGCCGTAACGCGGGTCGCGGGTCATCCCCAGCATGAGCTCCTGGCCCCGGGTGCACATCTCCTCGACGAGGACGCCGAGGATGTCGGCGTCGGGCGCCCGCTTCGGGATGCGATACATCATCAGGTCGAACGCGTCGCGGATCTCCTGCGGCGTGGTGAGGCCGACCTTGACGCCGCCGACCTCCCCCTTGTTGATGATGTCGGGCGACCAGATCTTGAGGACGACCGGGTAGCCGATCTGCCCGGCGATGTTCGCCGCCTGCTCGGCCGTCGTCGCCACCGCGCCGCGTGGGGTGACGAAGCCGTAGGCCTCGAGGATGTCCTTCGCGTCCATCTCGCCGATCTCGGTCTCGTCCCCGCGCAGCTTGCGCTCGATCACCTGCTCGACCTTGCGCCGGTTCACCGGGAAGAGCTTGACGACGCGCTTGGGCCGCGAGCGCCAGCGGGCGTAGTCGCTCATCACCCGGATGGTTTCGACGGCCGCCTCGGGCGAGTCGTAGCAGGGGATGCCGGCCGCGCGGAGGATGCGGATGCC
>JAWODX010000472.1:0-4265 GCA_046483085.1 Planctomycetota bacterium | reverse complement strand
AGGTCGGGCGGCATCTCGGAGCGCGGCTTGAACAGGTCGGGGAAGATGTTGCGATAGGTGCGGAGGATGACGTCGTCGTCGTCGAAGACATAGAAGTCGGTCGTCCCGTCGTAGGCGTCGACGACACACTTGACCGAGTTGCGGATGTAGTTGATTCCGCGCAGGTGGCGGAGCACGCCGCGATAGGGCTCGGAGTAGGGGTAGCGCGACGAGGTGGTGTAGGCGTCGACGATGTACTTGATCCGGCCGTCGTCGGTGATGACCGGGTAGGGGTCGCGGTCGTAGCGGAGGAACGGGGCGAGCTTGCGCAGCCGGTCAGGCGGGGCGCGGTGGAACATCACGCGCGAGTCGGGCGTGAAGTAGGCGGAGAAGAGGATGCGGTGTCCGTCGAACTTCCAGGCGTACGCGAATCGCTTGAAGAGGTCGTCCATCGGCACCCCGCCGGCGCCCTCGTAGGTCGTGTACACGTTCTCGTCGCCGCGCGGGTAGTCGAACTCCTTCTCCTCGGTGCGGACGTAGACGTGGTCGCGGGAGAGCTCGCCGTAGTAGATCTCCGGCCGGTTCACGTCGAGCGAGGGCAGGTCCTCCTGCGGCGGGATGTTCCGGATCAGCAGCTTCGGCTTGCCCTGGGGGAGGAACTCGTGGACGGGGAGCAGAACGAGTCCGTGGCCGTGGGTGTACTTCAGGTGGCGGCTGACCCACGTCTGGGACTGGCGGGCGAGCTCCGACTTCTGCATCTCGCGAACGGAGAGCATCACCTGCCGGTACTCGTCGCCGAGGTGGTAGCGGTCGATGTCCACCCCCGCGAACTTGTAGTAGAGCCGGATCTCCTGCTGCTCCTGCAGGTTGTCCATCAGCGCCCGCGGGTCCCACAGCCGGACGTTCCGGAGCGTCTGGCGGTTGCGGTCGGCGACCGCCTGGGTGACCGCCGGCTCGACCTCGTACTCGCGGCGCTCGATCCGCTCCTCGTTGATGCCGTAGGCGATCGACGTCATGCGGATGTTGTGGCGGATGAAGGGCTTCTCAAGCGTGACCTCGTTCGGCCTGACCACCAGCGTCATCACCAGCCGCGGCAACAGCCAGGTCGCGATGAGCACCAGGCCGACGGCGGCGCCGGGCAGGATCAGCCCCCGGGCCGAGATCCGCGTCTGCACCCGCCCGAACCCGATCTGCAGCCCCAGCAGTTTGCGCCGCATCTCCGATGAGAAGCCGGCCGCGATCAGGGCCGCCGCAGACAGTACGCAGACCGCGATCGACACGTAATAGCCGATCGTCCGGAAGTGCACGTCCACGTACGCCGCCCCCGTCACCACCCCCCATTCCGAATAGAGCAGCCGGAAGAGGGCGAGGTACGCATTCCAGCCCAGCACCAGCAGGAGGAGCGCCGCGAGCACCACCGCCTGGCGGACGAGCTTGCCGACTACCGCCGGCGCGTCCGGCCGCGAACCGCCCAGGTTGATCCCCACGAACGCGGCGAAGCCCGCCGACCAGACGGTCAGCACCACCAGGAAGATCAGCCAGCCGACCACCTCGGTGAAGAACGGCAGCGAGAACAGGTAGAAACTCACCGACTTGCCGAACACCGGATCGACGGTTTCCGACGGCGCCTGGTGCACGAACAGCAGCGCCTGCTCCCACATCCCGGCCGTCCACACCCCCATCAGCAGCGCGAGCCCCGCCGCCACGAGCAGCGTCACATACTCCTGCAGGCCGGGCGACACCGCCCGCATGGCGGTGCGCAGGTTCGCGTAGAGAAACCCGAAGGCGACCACCGCGCCGATTGCATAGAGGATCACCTGCCCCCACAGCACCGTCCAGAACCGCGACCCGTAGCCCAGGTGAGCGAACCACAGATACTCGGTGTAGAAGTGGAAGACCACGTTGAAGAGGATGAGGGCCAGGATCGTCCCCGCCAGCAGGCCGACCCCGATCCGGAGCCGCCGCCGGCGCTCCATCAAGGTGAGCTGCTCGGCCTTCTTCAGCGTGAGCAGGAGCGGCAGCGCGCCCGCCGCCAGGATCAGCACCCCGAGCAGGAAAAACATGGCTCATGCCCTCCGGAAATGGAACGTCCCGTCGTCCGCCACTGGCGCGGCATTATAGGCCTCGCAGCGCGCCGGGGCAAGCCGGCGGGTGCAGCGGCGGCCACCCTACATGGGAAGAACGGCGCGCCGCCCGCCTCGCCGCCGGGGAAAGCCGGTTTGCGGAATCCCCGCACTCCCGCCACGGCTGCACATCAGCAACCGCTGACCTCCCCAGACGAGGCGCGAACCGGCGGTCCCACAAAAACGTGTATAATCTGGGAGCTCAGCTGCGCTTCTATAATGTACACGTTTTCGCCCCGATTGAAGACCTCTGCCGGCGTCCTTGCATCCGGTTCACGAAGAGCGGCCGTGTAAGTCTCTGTAAACACGCGGCTTATCTTTGGAGCCTCTCGTGCCGCCGTCCGCTGGAGCCGAAAAAACGTGTATAATCCGGGAGCTCAGCTGCGCTTCTGTATTATACACGTTTTTGGGGCGGTCGGGGTCTGCGCTCGGCGCAGGAGGAGAGCGCAAGAGGTTGCGCCGGCGCGTCGCAAGGCGCCGGGCCGAACGAAACTCCACGTCCTGAGACCCGCTCAGTGCTCTGATTCGCAGATAGCGCGAGGTATTTTTGTCGGGGGGGGTCGGCACGACGAACGCGCGAGCCTGACTCCTCCGCCGCGAGCGATCATGCCGCCGGGTCCGCCGGTGGGGACGCGGGCAAGATGCCCGCGACAGTGCGCCTGCGAGTGCACGCGGTCGGAGAGATGAAAGTCCTCTCCAGGTATACGCTCTCCGGCTTGTGACCGACTGCAACTGCGTCGCCGGGAGGCGGGGTGGGAAGCAGCCGGAGGTGAACGACCAGTCGGCAGGATGACGAACTCGATTCGGCTATGCGGTTCGGCGGGGGAGAGCGCCCGCCGAACCCAACCCGGCGTTCCGCGGTCCCTTTTACTGGTGGCAGCAGGCGCCGGGCTCTTCCGCGTGCCTGTGGCTCGGGGCGTGGCTCTCGCGGGCGCGCCGGAACAGTGCCACGGCGAGGACGACCAGGAGCAGCAGGGCGCTCGCGGCCCGGACCGACCCGGGCAGCATGGCGTGCCCGACGTGTTCCGTGACGACCTCGCTCCCGCCGATGAGAGCGTTGAGCGCCAGCCCGGAGCCGACCGCCGTCGCCGCCACCGTGCCCAGGTAAGCGAGGGCCGTCCGAGTGCCCAGGAGCCGCCAGACCGTCGCTACGCCGGCCGCGTTCGTCGCCGGGCCGGTCATCAGGAACGCGAGCGCGGCGCCGGGCGACACGCCCTTGAGGATCAGCGCCGCGGCGATGGGGACGGAGGCCGTCGAGCAGACGTAGACCGGGATCCCCAGCAGCATCATCACGAGGATGGAGCCGAGCCCCGAGCCGACGTCGACGAAGTAGCCCTTTGGCACAACCGCCGCGATCAGGCCGGCGACCGCGATCCCGATCAGCAGCGCGACACCGATGTCGCCCGGCAGCTCGCCGAAGCCATACGCCAGCGCCCGCTTCAGCCGACCGCCCCGGCCGTCGTGATTGCAGCAGGCGTCCCGGCAGGGCTCGGGATTCACCGTGTCGCCGTCGCCCGGCCCGGCGAGCTCGTGGGCGACCACGCCGCCGACCAGGCCGCTGAGCAGGGCAACGACCGGGCGGACGACCGCGAAGACCGGCCCGAGCAGCGCGAACGTGACCAGGATGCTGTCCACCCCGGTCTGCGGGGTCGAGATGAGGAACGCGATCGTCGAGCCGTGAGTCGCCCCGTGTTTCCGCAGCGACGCGGTCACCGGGAGCACGCTGCAGGAGCAGAGCGGGAGCGGGATGCCGAACAGCGCCGCCTTGGGGATCGGCCAGCGGGCCCGGCCGCCGAGGTGCCGCTCGACCCACCGGGCCGAGACGAACACCGACAGCAGCCCGGCGGCCAGGAACCCGAAGAGCAGGTACGGGGCCATCTGGGTCAGCGTCGTCCAGAACTCCGGCCCGAGTCTTGTGAAGAGGTCAGGCATCCGTCTCCGCCTCCTTTCCGGTCAGCCGGCGGCACAGCCGGGCCGGTCGCCCCTCCCTCGCCGCCCCGGCCCGAAGCGCGCCTGAGCCGCGGCGTTCGTCGACTCGTCTCACGTCTCGTCCCGGCAATCGGGGCAGAGGCCGGTAAGGACGACCTCGCGCCCGGTCATCCGGTAGCCGGTCGCCCGTTCGACCTCCGCGCGGTCGATCCGGCACAGGGCCTCGTCGGCGTC
>JAWODX010000340.1:0-5172 GCA_046483085.1 Planctomycetota bacterium | reverse complement strand
CGGTTCACCCTCCAGAATAGTCCAACCGCCGCGCCACTGCAAGCGATTTGTCCGACCGCCGGATGCATGGCTGCCACGAATCTGCTATCCTTGCCGCGTCGAAGCCAACCAGCAGGAGGAGCCCGATGCCCGACGCGACCGACCGGCGGAACGTCGTCTTCATCATCAGCGACCAGCACCAGCAGGCGGCGACCGGGTGCTACGGGCATCCGCTGGTGCAGACGCCGAACATCGACCGCCTCGCCGAAGACGGCGTCCGCTTCACCGGCGCCTACTGCCAGTCGCCGCTCTGCGCCCCCTCCCGGGCGAGCCTGATCACCGGGACCCACTGTCACACGTGCCGCGCCTACTCCGGCCGCATCAAGACCCCCATCCGTGACCTCCCCACCATGGGCACCGCGTTCCGAGACGCCGGCTACGTCACCGGCTCGTTCGGCAAGGTCCACGTCATCGGCGAGACCCGCGACGACCGCGACCTCGGCTTCTCCGAGCGGGGGCTGCGGTATTACACCTACGGCAAGGAGGACTACATCCGAGCGGTCGGCGCGGAGAACGCGCTCAAGTACAGCCCGACGAAGCTCGGCCGGGACCAGCCGCGGGCCGACTGGTACAACCACGAGAACCTGCCGGTCGATCTCGACGAGGAGCTGACGTTCGACGCGCTCGTCGCCCGCCGTTCCGTCGAGTTCCTCGAAGACCACCGCGACGAGCCCTTCTTTCTCTGGGTCGGGCTGGAGAAACCGCATCCCGACTGGTACGCCCCGAAATCGTTCCACGATTTGTACGACCCCGCCGACGTCGAGCTCCCCGAGACGATGCGCGAGGAGCAGCCCGGCCTGCCCGAGATCAGTTGGAAGAAGCTGCGACAGGCACACGAGTACACCGACGACGACGCCCGCCGCTGCATGGCCGCCTACTTCGCCAACGTCAGCTACCTCGACGATAACGTCGGCCGCGTGCTCGCGGCGCTCGACCGGCTCGACCTCCGCCGGAACACGATCGTCATCTACACGAGCGACCACGGCGAGCTGCTCCTGCAGCACGGCCTGACCCAGAAGCACTGCTTCTACGAGCCCGCCGTCGCCGTCCCCCTGGTCATCGCCGGCCCGGACCTCCCCGCCGACGAGACCCGCGGCCACATCGTGGGCCTGATCGACCTGCTGCCCACGATGCTCGACCTGAACGGCCTGGCCGCGCCGGACACGCTCGAAGGGGAATCGCTGCACGACGTTCTCGACGGCTCGGCGCCGACCGACGGCCGTCGGGCGTTCTCCGAGTTCTACTCGTTCGGCGCGTCCGAACGCATGATCCGGACCCCCCGCTGGAAGTATGTCCTCTCCCACGGCCGCGGCCGCCAGCTCTACGACGAAGCGGCCGACCCGCTGGAGACGAGCAACCTCGCCGACGCCCCGGACTTGTCGGAAGTGCGCGACGAGCTGGAGGCGCGGCTGCTCGCCGACTGGGAGCCGCCCGACCCCGATCTCATCGCCCGGCCCGACCTCGAGTGACCCAAGCTACCGCCCCTCGGCCGTCCGCGTGCCCTCGTAGTAGCGGAGGATCGGGTCGCCGGTCGACCGCAGGTGATCGAGCAGCAGCCCGCGCAGCTCGGCCAGCCGCTCGGCACACGACGGATCGTCGATCCGGTTCTCCAGCTCCCCGGGATCGCCCGCCAGGTCGTACAGTTCATCGCCGTCCGGGGCGTTGAACACGTACTTCCAGCCGCCCGTCCGGACCAGCCGCTGCGCGTACGGGCACTGGTGTCCGTGAAACTCGATGAAGGCGACCGGCGGGCGGACCGCCTCGGCCTCGGCACGCACCAGCGGAAGCAGGCTCGCCGCGTCCAGGTCGTCGGGCACCGCCGCCCCCGCGAGCTCGAGCACGGTCGGCATCAGGTCCATGTTGTACACGACGGCATCGGGCCGCCGGCCGCCGGGCGAGCCGGGGACGCGGGCGACGAGCGGGATCCGGCACTGCTCGTCGTACAGGTGCGGGCCCTTGTCGCACAGCCCGTGGGCGCCGACCATCCCCCCGTGGTCGGTCGTGTAGAAGATCGCCGTGTCGTCCAACAGGCCGAGCTCCTCGAGCGTCGCGACCAGCCGGCCGACCTGGTCGTCGATCAGCGTCACGTACCCGTAACACATCGCGACCAGCCGCGCCCACTCGTCCCAGCCGAAGTCCTGCACGGCCCAGTACGCCTTAACGGCGCGCTGGATGCCCGGCTTGTCGGCCAGCTCGTCGGCGAAGTTCGGCCACGGCGGCAGGTCGTCCGGTCCGTACATGTTCGCGTATGGCTCGGGGATGATGTACGGGACGTGCGGTCCCCAGAAATCACAGCGCACGAAGAACGGCTCGCCGCGTTCGGCGCTCCGGCGGATCGCCTCGCACGCCTGCTCGGCGATGTAGACCGGCACGCTCGCCTCGACCGGGCCCTGCTGAACCGCCGACATCAGCGGGCCCCGCGAGCCGTCCGGGCGGCGGGCGTGGAACTCGTCGCCGATCCGGAACTCGCACCCCAGTTCGTCCAGATATGCCAGGTAGTGCGGGTGCTCGGCGGGGTAGCCGTAGCCCGGATAGTGGACGCCCTCGAATCCGCACTCGGCGGGTGTCAGCTCGGTGCCGACGTGCCACTTGCCGCACAGGGTCGAGCGAACCCCGAGCGGCTCGAGGAGCTCGGCGACTGTCTTGTGCTCGCCGATGAAGTCCCGGCCGGCGACCTCGCCCGACTCCGGGTTCCGCACGATCCCGTGGTGGACTGGCCGCTTGCCCGTGATCAGCGACGCGCGGGCCGGGCCGCAGATGGGGACCGGCGTGAACGCCCGGTCGAAGATGCAGCCCTCGGCCGCGAGCCGGTCGACGTGCGGTGTCCGCACCGCGCGGTTGCCGTAGCAGCCGAGCGAGTCGCGCCGCTGCTGGTCCGATTGAATGAGCAGAACGTTCATGCGGAAGCCGATTCCGCGTGGAAGCCAACGATCAGATGATGCCCGCCGCCCTGCCGGGAGGATCGCGCCTCGGCGGCCACGTCAATCCCCCCACGCGGAGCCGGCGGGGCTCGAGCTGACCTTGCTCTGCGCCGTCGCCTCCACCGTCTTCTTGGCCGAGACGACCCACGCCGTGCCGGCGACGTAGATGCTGAACGTGATGATGGCGACGAGGACGAGCGCCGCGACGCGTTCGGTGCCCGTGCCGCCGAACCCGACGAGCACGCTGCCGAACATCAGGCCGAGGGAGCCGACCAGAAAGGCCCATTCGCTCCAGTATCCCCATCGCCGGGCCCGGGCCGCCGCTCGCTGCGCGGCGTACCGCCGCGAGAGCCATTCGGTCGCGTCGAGATACTCCTTCCGCGCGTCCCGCTCCGCCTCGATCCGCGCGATGTGCTCCCGAATCTCCGCCTCCCGCTCGGTCAGCTTCTGCTCCTGCTCCCGCCGCTCCGCGAAGTCCGGCTCCTCCTTGCGGAGCGCCGCACGCTCCTCGTCGATCTCCCGCAGCTCCGTTCGCAGCCCCTCCTTGGCGATCTTCTCCTCGTAGCGGTCTCTCAGGCGATTGACCGCCCGGTCGTAGCCGGCCTGAGCGTTCTTCACCCGGCGGATGAGCACGGTGTCGCAGCCGCGCGAGAGGAGGACGACGACCAGGCCCGCCGCGAGCAGGATCTTCGCCGGCAGCAGATCCGGTTGCCCCGCCCCGATCCCCAGAGCCATACCCCGTCTTCCTTTCGTTCGACCTGCCTCAGGTCACCGTCGCACCCACGGACCCGAGCCACGCCAGGCCGCCCACGTACAGGCTGAACACCACGATGGCGACCATCACCAGACACACGATCCGCTCGGCGCCCGTCCCTTTCCAACCGACCAGCAGGCAGCCGACCACGAGGAGCGCGGAGCCGACCACGAACGCGCACTCGCGCCAGTAGCCCCAGTAATCGTTGCCGACCCGGCTGTCCCGGACCGCCCTCTCTCGGTCCTTCCATTCGCCGTCGCGCAGTTTCGCCCGCCGGGCACTGAACCCCGAACGAACCTCTTTCCTTTCCTCGTCCAGCTCCTGCAGCTCCTTCTGAAGCTCCGCCTTGCGCCCGGCGGCGTCCGCGTCATCGGGGTCGAGCTCCGCCAGCTCCTTCTTCGCCTCGTAGATCCGCCTGGGGATGTCCTTGCTCGCGACTGCCGCCTCGATC
The DNA here is from genome assembly GCA_046483085.1 of Planctomycetota bacterium. GTDB lineage: Bacteria > Planctomycetota > PUPC01 > PUPC01 > PUPC01 > JAWODX01. The sequence continues at coordinate 1,007 of JAWODX010000340.1, read as the reverse complement.
TCACGGCTCAGGTCCGTCTTCGCGGACTGCAAGCGCGCCTGCGCCCGGTCGACGCCGCGCTCGCCGATCGAGTCGCAGCCCCGGGCGCCGATGGCCAGGAGCAGGCCGACTGCGAGCAGGATGTTCGCGGGCCCGAGCGCCCCGGCGGCCGACACGAGCGGTCGGGTCGAGCGCCGAGCCGGGCGATCCCGCTCCTCGGCGGCGGGCGGCTCCGGCGGCGGTTCGGCCGGCGCCGGCTCGACGGGTTCCGCCTCGGCGGGCTCGGTCTGCGGCGCGGGCTTCGGCCGCGGCGGCGATTCGGGCACGACAAAGATCGCCCCGCACTGCTTGCATTGCGCCTTCCGCCCGATCATCCCCTCGGCGAGATGATACACCTTGCCGCACGTGGGGCACCGGACTTCAACCATCCCTGATCCCTTTCACGAAGGCACGACCCGGAGCGCTCGTCCCCGAGCCGTCCGAGATCCCCTGGGCGCGCCTGTCTCGGCCTGCCGGCGCCATTCTAGACTGGCCGCCCTCGACCGGTCAAGCGCATTCGGCGCCGAGGCATTTGCTATGTCCAGTGTGATCAAGCTGGCGTGACTGTAGCCGGCCTCCATGAGGCCGGAGAAGGGCCCAGGTCATGGACCTCGGCTACAATTTGTGATCGCAGCAGGGGACATCGCAAATGCCTCGGTCTGCAGGCGGGCGACAAGACCGGCGCCGTCGGCTCGCACCCCGGTTTGCCGTCCGGGCCGGCGCCAGCCGGTCAGCGGACTTCGCGACGGAGGCCACCGAGCAACTCTTCAGGCTCTCTCCCTCCCCGGCCCTCCAGCGGTTCAGTCGCCCGGGTCGGGGGTCCACATGCCCTCGCGGATGTCTTCGACGTAGAACGCGCGGACGCTGCCGTCGCCCATGAGCGCGTTGGCGCGGTCGCTGTGGCGGGTGGCGATGTCGGTCGCGCTGTCGTTGTTGTCCGGGTCGTTCTCGTCGTGGTCGATCTCCCAGCTATGGTAGTCCATGACGAC
>JAWODX010000453.1:0-5973 GCA_046483085.1 Planctomycetota bacterium | reverse complement strand
TGATTGGGTTGGACTATGGAAGTATTATCCGGCAATGTTATGCCAGTACAGAAGTATATGGTACTATTGGAGCATACACCTTCAGCCAGTGGACCTTGCCCTCCGTGGTGAAGAAGAGGATGTAGTCGTGGGTGGAGGCGGTGAACAGCGATTCGACGAAGTCGCCCTCTTTCGTCTTCGCGCCGATGATCCCGATGCCCCCGCGCCCCTGCGTCCGATAGCGGGCCAGCGGCATTCGCTTGATGTAGCCCTCGTGGCTGATCATGACCAGGACATTCTCGTCGACGATCAGGTCCTCGCGGTCGAGGTCCTCGACTTGCTCCCGGATCTCGGTCCGCCGCTCGTCCCCGTACCGTTCCTTGAGCTGCCGCAGCTCTTCCTTGATCATCTCGAGGACGCGCCGCTCGGATTCGAGGATGAGGTTGTACTCGTTGATTCGCTCGATGAGCTCTCGGTATTCGTCCTGGATTTTCTGCTTCTCCAGGTTGGTCAGCCGCTGGAGGCGCATGTCGAGGATCGCCTGCGCCTGCGTTCGCGTCAGCTTGAACTGGTCCATCAGGCCCTGCCGGGCCGCGTCCACGTTCTCCGACGTCTTGATCAGTTGGATGACCGCGTCGATGTGGTTGAGCGCGATCTTGAGGCCCTCGAGGATGTGTGCCCGGGCCTCGGCCTTCTTCAGCAGGTATTGCGTGCGACGCCGGATGACGTCGACGCGATGGTCGCGATAGGCGTGGAGCAGGTCGAGCAGGCCGAGCGTCTGCGGCCGGCCCTGGTACAGCGCGACGAGGAGGATGCTGACCGTCGACTGGAGCGAGGTGTACTTGTAAAGCTGGTTGAGGACGATGTTCTCGTCCTCGCCGCGCTTGAGCTGGATGACGAGCCGCTGGCCGGTCCGGTCGCTCTCGTCCCGGATGTCCGACACCCCCTTGATCCGCTCCGCGTCGACCGCTTTCGCGATCTTCTCCTTGATGTTGGTCCGGGTGACCTGGTAGGGGATCTCGGTGACCACGATGTTCTTGCGGTCCTTGCCGCGGGTCTCGACGGACGCCCTCGCCCGGACCGCGACGTTGCCGCGGCCGGTGCGATACGCGTCGCGGATCGCCTTCCGGCCGCAGCAGATCGCGCCGGTGGGGAAATCCGGGCCCTCGATGTGTTCCATCACCCCGTCCAGGTCGATGTCCGGGTTGTCGATGACCGCGATCAACGCGTCGACCACCTCGCACAGGTTGTGGGGCGGGATGCTGGTGGCCATTCCCACGGCGATGCCCGACGACCCGTTGCACAACAGGTTGGGGAACTTACCCGGCAGGACCGTCGGCTCGTCCCGGGTCTCCTCGTAGTTGGGGACGAAGTCGACCGTGTCCTTCTCGATGTCCGCCAGCATCTCCATCGTCGGATAGTCCATCCGCGCCTCGGTGTAGCGCGGGGCCGCCGGCGGGTCGCCGTCCACCGACCCGAAATTCCCCTGCCCGTTCACCAGCGGATACCGGCAACTGAAATCCTGCGCCATCCGGACCAGCGTCGCGTAGACCGCCTGGTCGCCGTGCGGGTGATAGTTGCCGCACGTGTCGCCCACGATCTTCGCACACTTCCGGTGCTTCGAGCGCGGGCCCAGGTCGAGGTCGTGCATCGCCACCAGGATGCGGCGCTGCGACGGCTTCAGCCCGTCCTCGACCCGCGGCAGGGCCCGCGAGATCAGCGTGCTCATCGCGTACCGCAGGTACGAATCCTTGAGGTCTTCTTCGATGCGAATGTCGCGGATCTGCGGCCCGGAGGAACTGTCAGACATGTGGGGCTTCGTCTCCCAAGAGGATGGCTTGTCGACTTCCGTGATTATACCACAACCGGGAACGGCCGACAACTCGAAACGGGCGTTTCGCGCCCACAAACCGGCTTTTCAGCCGATTTTGCCGGCCCGGCGCCGGACGATTCAGGCCTCCCTCGCGAGCTGCCGGCCGTCCCGCGCGATGCGCAGCGAACCAAGCACCACCGACGCGACCTCGGCCCGCTCCGCCGCCGGGGTCAGCACGGTGATCGTGCCCCGGGGCGAGTCGTAGGCGCGGACGATCGCCAGCGCCGCATCCCGCCCGTCCCGGCCGCGCAGCGAGGCGATCCGGCCGCGCGGGTCACGGCGAGGACGGAGAATCCCCGTCTTCGACAATGGCAGCCGCAGTTCCTGCGCCTCCTCGAAATACGCGCGGAACTTCCGGGCCCGATAGCTCCGGCGCGTCGCACGCGAGCGGGGTTTGACGGCGTCCGGGACGCGGGCGCGAATCACCCGCGGCCGGCGCCCGTGTTCGAGCGGTCCCAGCAGTCCTTCGAGCTCGCCCCCCCGCTGGATGCCGATCACGAGGTCGGCACGGACGGCGTCGATGGTCGTGTGGTGGAGCCGGCGTCCGGCGTCCCCCTTCGCCAGGCCGCAGGTATCGATGACCACCTTGTCCGCGGCGGCGCTCGCGTCGCCCACCATCACGGCCGAGCCGGCAACCGAGATGTCGAACTGGCCGGCGGGCGACGTGTTCCCGGCGAAGTACATGCCCGCCGGCGCCCGGTCCCCGGCCATCCGCCAGGCGAACGTGGTGGGCAGGCCGATCCGCGCCTGGCCCGCGTCGAGATCGACCTCCGCCGTCCCGGCGTCCGCCGACAGCAGGTCCGCCAGGCCGGCGGCCAGCGTGGTCTTCCCCGTGTCCACACCCCCGATCACGTACATCCGCTGCGCCGTTCCGGCCCGGATGAGCTGCATCGCGTCGCGGTCCAGCGCGTAGTCGTCGGCCAGCGACATGCCCGGTGCGTCCTCCTCGTTTCCGTTCCGATTGTCAGCGGACCACGACCGGCTCGACGATGAACAGACCAAGAAAGATGAGGGCGACGAGCGCCCCGATCAGCCACCGCTTCCAGCCGGGCCGGACCGACTCGTCGAGCACCGGCGGATGTTTGACCCGGAGCAGCACGACGATCAGGAGGGCGAGCAGCAGCCAGCCGGGGAAGCGGAGGCCCATCGCCACGATCCCGCCGATCGCCAGCAGCCCCACGTACCCCTGCGCCCGCCCCAGCAGCGCGTACCAGACGTGCCCGCCGTCGAGCTGGCCGACCGGCATCAGGTTCAGGAACGTCACGAACAGGCCGAACCATCCGGCGATGGCCACCGGATGGAGCTGGACGCACTGGAGGCCGTCGGGCGCTCCCAGCACGAGTCGCGCCAGCCCGCGAAAGAGGAGCGAATGCTGCAGCACGATCGGCCCGGTCGAACACGTCCCCGGCGGCCCATAGCTCGACAGGCCCAGTCCGGCGCAGCACACGACGAAGCTGGCCGCCAGGCCGGCGAGTGGGCCGGCCACCCCCACGTCGAACAGCGCCCGCCGGTGCGGGATGGGCGACCGCATTCGGATGATCGCCCCGCACGTGCCGAAGAAGAACGGGGCGGGAATGAAGAAGGGCAGCGTGGCGTCGACGTCGTACCGCCGGGCGGCGAGGTAGTGCCCGAGCTCGTGGGCGATCAGCACGAACAGCAGCGCCGCCGCGTACGGCGCGCCCGTGGTCATGACGCCGAGGAACGTCGGCAGGTGGTTCTCGACGACGGCGTGCCACTCGCCCATCACCACGTGGGTCGCAGAGCTGACGGCGAACTCGAACGGGAGGGTTGCGAAGCCGCGCGGCTCGGCGCCCGAGAGGTCCGCCCCGGCCGCGAGCGCCGTGACCGCGGTCAGCCCGAGCAGGACGGCGTTGACCCACAGCCGCCGCCGCGACGCCGCGGCCCCGCCGACACGCAAGGTCGCGTACAGCCGCCCCCGCACGTCCTCGAGCCGGTAGGAGCCCGGTGCGGCGCCGAGCACCTGTTCCAATCGGCCGCGGTCCGAGGCGAAACGCTCGCGGATCCGACCGCGGTAGATCGTCCCCCGGCGCAGCGAATAGGCCTGGAACGTCTCGAACGGGGCGAGGTAATCGACGGGGAGCTCGTCGAGATCGGGGGGCATATTCCGATTCTATCGGCCCGAGCTGGCATTTACAAGCGGGCGGCACGCCGCGGCTTGCACGCGCGAGTGGCTTGTGCTAGAATCCGAAAAACAGCACAAGTTTGTAGGAGTTTGTGTGCACCGGGCGATTGCTCTCTTCTCGGGCGGGCTGGACAGCCAGCTCGCCGTGAAACTGATGGTCGACCAGGGCGTCGAGGTCGAGTGCCTGACCGCAGTCTCGGTGTTCCACCAGGGCGGCCCGGACGTGGACGAGAACCACCCAACCGCGCAGGCGGCGCGCCGGCTCGGGGCGTCGATCACGTTTATCAACACGAGCGCGGACCTGTTCGATATGGTGAAGAATCCGCGCCACGGCTTGGGCAGCCGGATGAACCCGTGCCTCGACTGCCGAATCTTCCTGCTGCGGAAGGCCCGGGACCGGATGGCCGAGGCCGGCGCCGAGTTCGTGGTGACCGGCGAGGTGCTCGGCCAGCGGCCGATGTCCCAGCGGCGTCATACGATGAAACAGGTCGTCCGGGAGGCGGGGCTCGGCGGCCTGGTCCTGCGGCCGCTCTGCGCAAAACGGCTCTCACCGACCGCGCCCGAGGAGCGGGGCTGGGTGGACCGCGACCGGCTGCTGGGGCTGACCGGGCGCAGCCGCAAGCCGCAGATGCGCCTGGCGGAGGAGCTCGGGATCGCGGACTATCCGTCCCCGGCCGGCGGCTGCCTGCTGACCGACCCGGGGTTCGCGTTCCGCCTGCGCGAGCTGCTCGATCACCGGGACGCCGACGTCGACGACGTGGCGCTGCTCCGCGTCGGCCGGCACTTCCGGCTCGACGACAGGACAAAGGCGATCGTGGCGCGGGACGAGGCGGAGTGCCACGAGCTCGAATCGCTCGCCCGGGACGGCGACACGCTGCTGCAGGCGACCGAGTTCACCGGGCCGACCACGCTGCTGCGCGGCGAGACGTCGGAGGACAATCTGCGAACTGCCGCCCGGCTGACCGCCGCGTACGGGAAAGGAAAGGCTGAGCCGGTGGTGACCGTTGCGGTCCGCCGCGTCGGCGAGGACGAGGCCGAGCAGGTGGCCGCGCCGGCGGCGGACGATGACGAGGTGCGGGATCGGATGATCACACGCAACAAGCCGGCACACAGCCACGAAGCGCGAAGCGTGATGAAATAAGTGGCTATCTCAATAGTCGGTGGGGCAGGCATTCTTGCCTGCCAGATGGCGGACCGGAATGTCCGCCCCACCTTTTGAGACCGATCCCTATGGGATCTATCCGACCTGTAAGAAGCCCGAATCGGGCGTTCCGCCCGGAGGAGCCCCAATGAGCCACGCACTGCTGGAGCGACTGAAGAGACTGAAGGACGAGCGCAACGCGGTGATCCTGGGCCACAACTACCAGCGGCCGGAGGTGCAGGACGCGTCGGATTTCACCGGCGATTCGCTCGGCCTGTCGCGCCGGGCGGCGAACACCGACGCCGACGTGATCCTGTTCTGCGGGGTGCACTTCATGGCCGAGACGGCGGCGATCATCTGCCCCGACAAGACCGTGCTCATCCCCGACCCGCACGCCGGCTGCCCCATGGCGGACATGGTCACGGCCCGCGAACTGGCGGAGGCGAAGGCGGAGCACCCCGACGCCGCCGTCGTCTGCTACGTGAACAGCACGGCCGAGATCAAGGCGATGAGCGACGTCTGCTGCACCTCGGCGAACGCCGTCGAGGTCGTCCGATCGATCCCCTCGGACCGGGCGGTCCTGTTCATCCCCGACCAGTCGCTCGGTTCGTGGGTGGCCGGGCAGTTGGGTCGCGAGCTCATTCTCTGGCCGGGCTACTGTCCGACGCACCACCGCATGCTGCCGGAGCGCCGCGGCCTGGTCAAAGCTCCGGCGCGCGCACCGGTGAGTTCTTCTGCGTCCACCGGCCACGGGCTCATGACTTTTTCCCACTTCGGCCATTCGGTGTTACCGATGCGCAAAGCGATCGGACCACCCTGGGTGACGCCGTGGCGAAT
>JAWODX010000420.1:0-5976 GCA_046483085.1 Planctomycetota bacterium | reverse complement strand
CAAGGGAGGTGCAATCTATATTCAGATGTTTCATAAATCAAACAAATTCACAAACATTTTTTTTTATTTGTATGTCAGTGTGTTTTCAAATAAAAAAATTTTGTATCCGCCAGGCCGCAGCGCGCCTGGCGGGCGAAGGCTGCAAGCCGCTTCCGAAAGAGCGGAAGCGGATCGGTACGTGTCCCCTGATGCGATAACCAGAATCCGTTGACGCACCCATTGCGGGGCGGGCCGGATTATTTCATTGCATTGTGTGGGGAACGCCCGTATAATCACGCGAGTGTGAGTCCTGGCCGAGGCGTGTGTCTTCGGCCGGTTTTGATATGTGCCCAGCCACGAACGAGCAGTTTGTATGAGCATAGGACTGGACAAGGAAACGAAGCACGAGTTGATACGCGAATTTCGAATTCATGAAGGAGACACCGGTTCGCCCGAGATCCAGGTTGCGGTTTTGACTCACCGGATCAACGATCTGGCGGAGCACTTGAGATCCCACAAGAAGGATCATGCCTCGCGGCGTGGACTGCTCACGATGGTTGGCAAGCGGGCCGCCCTGCTCAAGTATTTGGGCAACAAGGACAGAGGGCGGTACCGCCGATTGATCGAGAGGCTGGGGCTGCGGAAGTGATGAGCGCAACCGTGTGGCAAGTTCGGGCGATGGTGTCAGGAGGAATGGTTTGGCAACAGTGGTGGAACGTCAGATTGGAAGCAAGAAGCTGGTCATCGAGTCAGGTGACGTAGCGGGGCAGGCAAGCGGAGCGGTTCTGGTCAGGTACGGGGATACGGTCGTCCTGGTGACGGTCGTCAAGGCGGAAGTCCGAGACATCGATTTCCTCCCTCTGTTCGTCGGCTATCGCGAAGAGTTGTTCGCCGTGGGCAAGATCCCCGGCGGGCGGTTCTATCGGCGCGAGGGCCGGCCGTCGATGAAAGAGACGCTGACCATGCGGATGATCGACCGTCCGCTCCGCCCGCTCTTCCCCAAGGACTACCGGCACGAGGTCCAGGTGAGCGGCGTGGTGCTCTCGGCCGAGGTGGAGGAATGCGATCCGGACGTGCTGACCATGGTGGGTGCGTCGGCGGCGCTGACGCTCTCGCCGGTCCCCTTCGGCGGCCCGGTGGGCACGGTCCGCGTGGCGCGGATCGACGGCGAGCTCGTGCTGAACCCGTCGGACGAGCAGACGGAGACGAGCGATTTCGCGCTCGTCGTCTCGGGCACCCGTGAGCGGGTGGTGATGATCGAGGGCGAGGCGAACGAGGTCCCGAAGGACGAGATCGCCGACGCGATCATGTACGCCCAGCGCGAGCTGCAGCCGATCATCGACATGCAGGAAGAGCTCGCCCTGGAGACGGGCAAGCCGAAGGAGCTGCCCCCCGAGGAGACGCTCGACGAAGAGCTCTTCGACCGGGTCAAGTCCCGGGCGGAGGGCCGCATTCGGAACAAGATCGACCTGCCGACGAAACCGGCGCGCCGGGCGGCCGAGGACGCCATCCTGGATGCGCTGGTCGACGACCTGTGTGACGAGGACAGCGAGACCCCCGCCGACCGGTCGGCGGTCAAGGCCTGCTTCGAGCGCCTGCTGCGCCAGCTCACGCGCGAGCGGATCTGCCAGGGCAAGCGGGTGGACGGGCGCGGGCTGGACGACGTCCGGCCCATCGAGTGCCGGGTCGGCCTGCTCCCCCGCACCCACGGCTCGGCCATGTTCCGCCGGGGCGAGACGCAGGCCCTGGTCACGGCCACCCTGGGCACGAGCACCGACGAGGAGCTGGTCGACGGGCTGTACGAGGAGTATGGCCGGAAGTTCATGCTCCAGTACAAGCATCCCTCGTTTGCGGTCGGCGAGGCGAAGCCGGACCGCGGGCCGTCGCGCCGCGAGATCGGACACGGCGCCCTCGCCGAAAAGGCGGTCTCCAAGGTCCTGCCCGAAGACAGCGAGTTCCCCTACACCCTCCGCCTGGTCGCCGCCATCCTGGAGAGCAACGGCTCGACCTCGCAGGCGAGTGTCTGTGGTGCGACGCTGTGCCTGATGGACGCCGGGGTGGCCATCCGCCGGCCGGTGGCCGGCATCTCCATCGGCCTGGTGGCCGAGAACGGTGAGACCCACCTGCTGACCGACATCCTCGGCAGCGAGGACCATTTCGGCGACATGGACTTCAAGGTGGCGGGCACCCAGCAGGGGGTGACCGCGATGCAGGTCGACGTGAAGAACGAAGGCCTGACCGAGGAGATCATCCGGGGTGCGTTCGAGAAGGCCCGGGAGGCGCGGCTGTACATCCTCCGCGAGATGCTGAAGACGCTGCCCGAGCCGCGCAGGGGCCTCTCGGAGCACGCCCCGCGCCTGATCCAGCTCAAGATCGACCGGGACGAGATCGGCAAGCTGATCGGCCCGGGGGGCAAGATGATCCGCGGGCTGGAGGAGGACACCGGGGCGCGGATCGAGGTGGAGGATGACGGGACGGTGACCGTCTCCTCGCCCGACTCGGCCAAGGCGACGGCTGCGAAGGAGATCATCGAGAAGATGTTCGAGAAGCCTGAGGTCGGCAGGATCTATGAGGGCAAGGTGACCGGGATCAAGGACTTCGGCGCGTTCGTCGAGATCCTGCCGGGCACCGACGGCCTCTGCCACGTGTCCGAACTGGCCGACCGGTACGTGGAGAACGTCGAGGACGAGGTCAAGATGGGCGAGGTCGTCCGCGTGAAAGTCCTCGCCGTCGACGACCAAGGGAAGATCCGGCTCAGCCGCAAGGCCTTGGAGTGAGGACCGGCGGCCCCCCGCCCCATCGTTGGGCGAGGGTGGCGGGTCCGAGCCGGCAAGGGGTTGGCCCGAACGTCGGGGAGACGGCCGGTGCCGGGGCAGGCAGCCTGTCCCGACCGGTCCGGCAGCGGACCTCGGTCCGTGTGCCGCCGCCCCCGCAGGAGTCGTTCCGGATGGAAACGGGCGTGGTCAAGTGGTTCGACCCGAAAAAGGGCTACGGGTTCATCATCGGGGATAACGGGCTTGACGTGTTCGTGCACTGGACCCACATCGCGGGCGAGGACTTGTTCAAGACGCTGGAACAAGGCCAGCGAGTCGAATTCGACCGGGTCCGGGGCAAGAAGGGGTTCCAGGCGGACAACGTCCGGCCGATCCCTGCGTAGTCGGTCCGCGGGCGGTGCCGGCCCGGGCGGCGCCGGTCGGTCGCGGCTCCGGGCCTGTTTTTTGCCGATGACAGAAGACCAGGGAAAACCGGCGGTCGACTGGGGAGCGATTGCGAAGCTGGCCGGCGGCCTGGCCCACGAGATCAAGAACCCGCTCAGCACCATCAACGTGAACCTGCAGCTCCTGGAAGAGGAGATGGCCGAGCCGCAGACGGCCCGGGAGAAGCGGGCCGCGCGCAAGGTGAAGGCGCTGCGCAGCGAGGTCCAGCGGCTCAGCCACATACTCGAAGATTTCCTCCGCTTCATGCGGCTGGGCACCCTGGAGCTCGAGCCGACCGACCTCAACGACCTGGCGGCGGAGATCGTCGAGTTCGTCGAGCCCAAGCTCGCCCGGCTCGACATCCGCCTGCGCAAACAGTTCGAGCCCGATCTCCCCACCTGCCTCGCCGACCCCCGCCTGCTCAAGCAGGCGATCCTGAACGTCATCCTCAACGCCCAGGAAGCCATGCCCGAGGGCGGCGAGCTCATCCTCCGCACGTCGAGCCGCGACCGGCGGGTGACCGTCGACGTGATCGACACCGGCCCGGGCGTCTCCGACGACGTCCGCGACCGGATGTTCGACGCCTTCTTCTCGACCAAGGAGGAGGGCAGCGGGCTCGGACTCGCCCTGACCCGCCAGATCATCGACCAGCACGGCGGCGACGTCGAGCTCCAGTCCGAGCTGGGCAAGGGCACCCACTTCGTCATCCGCCTGCCCGCCCACGAATCGTCCACGGAGCCGGAAGCGCGATGAGCGACGACGTCCGCATCCTGGTCATCGACGACGAGCCGAGCCACTGCGACGCGACCGCCGAGTCCCTCGAAAAGGCCGGCTACGAATGCGTCAAGGCCTACACCGCCGGCGAGGGCATGGCCGAGATCGAAAAGGACAACGTCGACGTCGTCGTCACCGACCTGGTGCTCGGCGACGAGATCGACGGGATGGAGATCCTCCGCCGGTCGCTGGAACGGCTCGACGACGCCGAGGTCATCCTGGTCACCGGATACGGCACGATCCCCAGCGCGGTCGAGGCCATCCAGCTCGGCGCCGCCAGCTACCTGACCAAGCCGCTGGACATCAACGAGCTCCGATCCGTCGTCGGCAAGGCCGTCGCCAACGTCAAGCTCCGGCGCGAAAACCGCGAGCTCCGGCGCGACCTCGACAAGCGGTTCGGGTTCGACCAGATCCTCGGAAACGACCCCAAGATCCTCCGCATCCTCGACACCCTCCGCCAGATCGCGCCCACCGACGCGACGGTCATCATCTACGGCGAGAGCGGGACCGGCAAGGAGCTCGTCGCCAAGGCCATCCACCAGAACAGCCCGCGCCGAAAGCGCCCCTTCGTCGCCCTCAACTGCGCCTCGCTCAGCGAGAGCATCCTCGAAAGCGAGCTCTTCGGCCACGAGAAGGGCGCGTTCACCGGCGCCAGCACCCGGCGGATCGGCCGGTTCGAGTATGCCAACGGCGGCACCCTCCTCCTCGACGAGGTGGGCGACATGCCCATGAGCACCCAGATCAAGCTGCTCCGGGTCATCGAGGAGCGCCGCATCACCCGCGTGGGCAGCAACGAGCCGATCCAGATCGACGTGCGCATCCTCGCCGCCACCAACCAGGACCTGCCCCAACTGGTCAAGGAGGGCACGTTCCGCGAGGACCTCTTCTTCCGGCTCAACGTCGTCAGCCTGTCGATGCCCCCGCTCCGCGACCGAAAGGGCGACATCCCGCTGCTGGCGAACACGTTCGCCGAGGAGCTCGCGGCGCGCTACAAGAAGCCGGTCGCCGGCATCTCGCCCGACGCCAGCAAGGCGCTCCAGCGCTACGACTGGCCGGGGAACGTCCGCGAGCTTCGGAACTGCATCGAGAGCATGGTCGTCGTCACCCGCGACAACGTGCTGGGGGTCGACGACCTCCCGCCGCACATCACCCCCGGGCGCCTGGCACTCCCGGCCCCCTCGTCGCGCCTCTCCGGCATGTCGCTGCAGGAGGCCGAGCGCGAACTGATCCGCAACACCCTCATCGAGTGCGACGGCAACCGCAAGGAGGCCGCCGAAAAACTCGGCATCGGCGAACGCACCCTCTACCGAAAGATCAACCAGTACAACCTGAAGGTGTGAGCGGCGGGGGCCGAGCGACGCACACACGCCCGGTCGAGGAGATGAATGTGTTCGAGTCGATCTTCCCCTACGCGTTCCCTGTATTCTTCGTCGGGATGTGGATCCTCGTCCTGAAGATCTTGTCGGTGATGAGCGGCTGGGGCGAGCTGGCGAAGACGTGCCACCACCGCGGCGCATTCGACGGGAAGCTCCCGGTTCCAGTCGGCGAAATTCGGGCTCGTCAACTTCGGCGGCTGCCTGACCATCGGCGTGAGCGAGAAGGGCCTGTACCTCGTGCCGTTCGTCATCTTCCGGCCGTTCCACAAGCCGCTGCTGATCCCCTGGCGCGAGATCGATGCCGAGCCGTTCAAGGTCCTGCTTTGGCGCGCGTACCGGCTGACCATCAAGTCGCACCCGGGGCGGAAGATCGAATTGTCGGCCCGGACGTTCGACAGGATCGTCGACCATCTTAGCACTACAACGCTAGACTGTCAGGAGCGGAACGGCATAAGGCCTTGACAGAACAGACGCTATGCATCTCGCGTTGGGCTTTCCCGGTGGCAGACAAGAATGTCTGCCCCACCAATGCGATGGGCCGGTGGGGCAGGCATTCCTGCCTGCCCAGCCCATTCCGCGGGGGTTCCAGAACGCAGGCAGCGAGGAGAAGTAGCGTTGTAGTCTTAGAGCGAGCACGGCGTCCGCGAGTG
>JAWODX010000289.1:0-5371 GCA_046483085.1 Planctomycetota bacterium | reverse complement strand
TTCCTTCTCTATAGATTATTCCAAGCCTGTCCATTACAGGTCTTACAGAACCTCTTACAGATACCCATAAATCATCGCCGCGACGGGGACGGCCGGGCGGACGTGTTCGGGTTCGCGCTGGCGGCGAAGGAGTCGACCGATTTCGGGCGGCACTACGCCACCTTCCTCTCCCAGATCGGCGTCCCGGTGATGGAATCCGCCGACGGGCGATGGCGGTTCAACATCGAGCCCCGCGAGGGGGCGCAGGCGATGGCATTCATCCTGGGGCTTCGGGACGCGTCGCCGCCGGAATGCATCGTGAGCGACGACGCGGACGCGCTGCGGCAGTTTCGGGCCGGCCGCTCGGCGATGGTGATCGCCGGCCCCGAGAGCCTGATCGGGCCGCCGGGCGGGGCGGAGCTGAAGATCGGCGTCGCGGACCTCCCCCTCCCCGCCGACGGCGTGCCGCGCTGCGACGTCGAGTTCCGGCACTTTGTCGTCCCCGGCTACGTGCGGGGCCGGCGGAAGGATGCCGCCGCCCGGTTCCTCCAGTTCGTGGCCGGCCGCCGGGGGCAGGAGCTGGTGGCTGCGGGGCTGGACGAGGAGCGGCCGGTGGTGGCGGTCCGGACGGACGTGCTGGGCGGCGAGCGGTACCGGAGCGATCCGCGGCTGGCCGCGTTCGCCCGCGCCGTGGGCCGGGGGGCGCCGGTCCTGCCCGCGTACATCTGGGAGGGCCGGTGCTCGAAGGACTGGATCGGGACGCTGCACCGGATCCTGCTGCGGGACGACCCGTCGCCGAGGCTGATCCGGGAGCTCGTGTTCCTGTCGCAGGAGCGGGGGAACGAGGCGCTGTCCTGTCGGCACACCGAGATCGGGCATCCGTCGGCGACGACGGCGCTGGGGATGAGCCTGCTCGGCGTGCTCGTTTTCGTGGCCGTGGCCTACGCGGTGGCGCGGCACTGATCGGGCCGGAGGGTTGATGGCGAGGAGGCCGACGGAGCCGGAGATTCTGCAGGCGCGGCGCCGCTCGCGCGAGGCGTACCGGCTGCTCGCGCCGGCGCTCGTTCTGCTCGCCGTGTTCTTTGCCTATCCGATCCTCTGGCTGCTCTACGTGAGCACGACGGTGTACAACCCGGTCACGTCGACGAGCCGGACGGTGTGGCTGGCGCATTACAGCCGGGTGCTCTCGAGCCCGGAGTGGTGGCGGAGCATCCTGAACATGGCGTACTTCGCGGGGGTGTATGTTCCGGTGACGCTGGCGGTGGCGGGAGTGCTGGCGCTGCTGTTGCGCCGCGGGGTGGCGGGGCGGCCGTTTCTCAAGGCGGTGTTCTGTTCGCCGTGCGCGGTGCCGGTGGTGGCGGCGGCGCTGATCTGGCGTGCGGGGTACCTGGCCCGGCAGGGGCCGATCGATCGGCTGCTGTACATGGCGGGGTATGACCATCCGTTCGGCTGGGCGGGGTGGCTGGCCGAGCCGTATCTGGCGATGCCGTGCATCGCGCTGATGTGCGTTTGGCGGGACGCGGGGCTCGTGGCGTTGATCCTGCTGTCGGCCCTGGGGCGGATCCCGGTCGAGACGTACGAGATGGCCCGGGTGGACGGTGCCTCGCGATGGCAGCAATTCCGGTCGATCACGCTGCCGCTCTGCGGGGGGACGTTCGGGCTGTGCCTGATCCTTCTCGTCATCAACGTCCAGGCCCTGTTCCAGGAGATCTACGTGATGACGGAGGACGGCGGCCCGGCGAACTGGACGGTCAGCATCCCGTTCCTCGTCTATCGGAAGGCGTACATCGATTACGAGTGGGGGCAGGCGGCGGCGCTCTCGGTGGTGCTGTTCGCCCTGACCGTGGTGATCATCGTCATTCAGAACCGCTTGCTGAGTCGGAGGCTGGACTGGTCGTGAGGGCGCGGCGGAAGGAGGATGGAGTGGGCCGGGTGAGCTGGCTGCGGACGGTGGTCACGTGGCTGCTGGCGGCGGTGGCCGTGCTGCCCTTCGCGTTCGCCGTGTGGATGGCCGAGAAGCCCCGGGACCGGGTGGACGGCTCGTACCACTACCTGGTGGCCTCGAAGAAGCTGCCGGAGGCCGAGGTGCGCCGCAAGATCGAGATCGACCCGCGCCCGCTGCGGGTGAGCCTGACGAACACGGTGGTGGTGTGTACGGCGTCGACGGTTCTCTGCGTGGTGCTGGCGTCGATGGCGGGCTATGCATTCGCGAAGAAGCAGTTCGCGGGCAAGGCGACGTTGTTCGACCTGGTGCTGGCGTCGATGGCGCTGCCGGCGGCGATCCTCATGATGCCGCTGTTCCGGGTGACGGCGATGCTTCGGATTTACGACACGCTGGCGGCGGTGATCCTGCCGTTCGGCGTCACCGGGTTCGGGATCTTCTACATGCGGTACGCGATGTCGGCGGTGCCGGACGACCTGGTCGACGCGGCGCTCGTCGACGGCCTGTCCGAGCCGGGGGCGCTGTTCCGGGTGGTGCTGCCGGCGATCTGGCCGTCGGTCCTGACGCTCGCCGCGCTCCAGTTCATCGGGGTCTGGGGCGCGTTCGTGATTCCGCAGGCGGTGCTCGAGTCGCCGGAGCACTACACGATCGGGGTGCTCCTCGGCCGGCTGATGACCGACTATCGCGGGCTGATGTGGAACGACGTCATGGTGGTCGTGCTGGCGAGCATCCTGCCGGTGATGATCCTGTTCGTGGTGCTCGAGCGATGGGTCCTCCCCGGGCTCCGGGCGATCGGCGAGGAGCGGGGAACCTGACGCGCCCGCACCGCGGCTTGTCACGGCGTACCCTCTCTCGTGAGGGGGCGCGGCCGGACGTGCGGTCCGGCCCGGCACGCCCCGGGCCAGCCTCGCACGCACCGCTGAAGAACGAGGAGGCGCTCATGTTCCGGGAGCACGAACAGGTGGTTCTCGCCGGCGCCATCACGGACAAGGAGCTGGAGGCCGGCGACGTGGGGACCGTGGTCCACGTCTACCGCGACGGCAAGGCGTACGAAGTAGAGTTTCTGACGCTCAGCGGCGAAACGGTGGCTGTGACAACGGTGCCTGCCGACAAGCTGCGCCCTGTGCGCGCGGGCGAGATCACGCACGCCCGGCCGTTGGCCGGCGGCTGAGCGGGGTCCAGGACGCCGGCCGGCGGCCCCTCCGCGGGCGATCGGCGAGGAGCGGGGCTGAGACAAGGTTTTACAAAATCAGGGGCCGTTTTCCCTGCCCGTTTGCCGCAAAAAAGGGTATGCTATGGGCAGTGATTCGCGCGGCTTCGGAGTGCGCCCATGTGGTCGCGGACGCTGATTGCGTGCGGGCTGATCCTCTGTATGGCCTCGGCGGGACTGGCCGATAAGCTCATCCTCGAGGACGGCACGGTCAAGGACGTCCGGATCTATCGCCTCACCAAGAAGTACATCAGCTACCTTCACGACGGCAAGCTGGCGCTGATCGCGCGCGCCCGCCTGAAGGATCACAAGATCGAGGGCAAGCTCCTGACCGACAAGGAGCTGGCCGAGGCGATCAAGGCGTTCCGCGAAGAGGCGAAGAAGAAGGTCCAGCAGGAGGAGAAGAAGAACGGGATCGAGCCGGCGGAGAAGCCGGGCGTCAAGTCGGCGATGGACCCCGAGCAAGCCGAGAAGAACATCAAGATCATCGCGGAGAAGGACTCGGACACGAAGGCGAAGGAGCTGCGGATCGACCCCTTCCCGGACCATCCGGTGAAGGAGGAGAAACCGGCCGAGCAGGGGAAGCAGCCGGCCGGCCGGAAGAAAGCAAGGAGATCGAAGCAATGAAGCGGAACGTGGCGTGGATCGTCGTCCTGGCCTGCGCACTGGGGGTGTCCGGGACGGTATGGGCGGACGAGTACGAGCCGGGCCTGGCCGCGCACTACTACAAGGACGCGACGAACTGGAACGGCCTGTGGCCGGACGACACCGACACGCCGCTGGCCGACCCCAAGGCGTGCACGTTCACCGACTACAAGTACGTCCAGATCGAGCCGCTCGTCAATCACTTGTTCATCCGAAGCGGCTGGTTCAGCGTCCGATGGGTCGGATACATCGACGTCCCCGGCGACGGCGAAAACGTATTCCTGCTCGAGCTCTGGGCCGACGACGGCTGCCGCCTCCAGATCGACGAGACCACCCTCATCAACAGTTGGTACGCCTGCCCGGAGAACATCGAGGCCGCCCACCGCTACGCCAGCGCCACCCTCACCCCCGGCAAGCACCGCGTCGTCATCGAGTACTTCCAGGGCCAGAGCCTCGAAGCCAACGACAGCGACCCCATCAAGTTCTACTGGTCCTGCCAGAAGCTCGGCATCGAGCGCCGGATCGTCCCCGAGGCCCGGCTCTGCCACAAGGCCGAGGACGAAGGGACGCCCGAGGCCTGGAAAATCAAGCCGCCCCAGACCGTCGAGGACCTGTGCAAGAGCCTCTGGGAACTCGGCCAGGAGGCCGAGGAGACCGGCGACTATACCCACGCCCTCCGCCTCTACCGCCGCATCCTGCTCATCAACCCCGACAGCGCCATCGCCAGGAAGGCCAAGGAGCGCGTGCTCGCCATCGAGGCCGACCCGACCATCGAGAAGAAATAGCCCGGCCTGACCCGCCCGTTCCGGCGGCCTCCGAACCGCCCGGCAGGCGGGACCGCGCGCCCGAGGTTCCGGGGAGCGGGCGCGCACATTTGCCTTGCCGGGGGCCTGGGCGAGCCGCCCGCTCGCCGCGCTGGTTCTCCTCCCATTGACACACTCACGTGCGGCGCGGATACTGGCCGACATGGTGGACTACGCCGAAGTCGCCCCGCAGGCGCGGCCGGGCGCCCCCCGCAAGAAGCCGAACCGCATCCACTATCTGATCGGCGCGATCATCATCCTCGTTGGAATGTTCATCGCCGCCAGGTCGATCTACAAGAATATCGCCGGCATCTCGAACTCGCTCACCCGCGTCGTCGTCCCCGGGCAGGCCGAGATCGAACTGGAGGAGGCCGGCAAGTACACGATCTTCCACGAATACAAGACGACCATCGACGGATCGGTCTATTGGTCGAAACAGGACCTCACCGGGCTGCGCTGCCGGCTCCTGTCCAAGGCGACCGGCGAGGAGATCCCGCTCCGCCTGCCGGCGGGCGAAACCATCGGGGGTATTGGGCGATGTCTCCGGGCGAACAGGAAACGACCCGGGACTCGCCGAAGCGACGGCCGATGCTGTCACCGAGGATCTGACAGGCAGTGGTGTGATCGACGCCGACACGCCGGTAGCCGCGGCGATCGAACCTTTATTCAAAAAAACAAAATCAAGAATGAACCATGGATGGTCTGGATGCAATCAGTGCTCACATATACCTATAAAGACAGGGATCTGCACAGGCATATCTTTTGCTGTCCGGAAGAATCATTGTTTTATGC
>JAWODX010000155.1:0-7024 GCA_046483085.1 Planctomycetota bacterium | reverse complement strand
TCCAGAATCTAGCAGAAGCCCCGCAACAGAGTCGCCGCCCTACCCCCGACGTTTCGTAACAGGCACCAGGGTGCACTATGGCGCTCACCGAGCGGCAGAAACAGGTTCTCGACCTTGTACGCGAGGCCGGGATTCTGCGTCCAAGGGATCTCGATCCTCACGGCATCCCGCGCGTGTACCTGAGCCGACTGGCCAGGAAGGGGCTCGTTCAGCGCCTGGCGCGCGGGCTGTACGCTCTGCCCGACGTGGACCTCGGCGAAAAGCATACACTCGCCGAGGTTTGCAAGCGGGTGCCTCACGGCGTCGTCTGTCTGTTGTCCGCGCTCAGTCATCACGAGATCGGGACTCAGAGTCCTCACCGTGTCTGGCTGGCGATTCACTACAAAGCTCGACTTCCGAAGGCGAATGGCCTTCCACTCAAGATCGTCCGGTTCTCCGGCAAGGCCCTGACCGAAGGCGTGGAGGAGCACGACGTGGAGGGCGTGACCGTGCGGGTGTACTGCCCGGCCAAGACGGTGGCGGACTGTTTCAAGTACCGTGACAAGATCGGCCTGGACGTGGCGCTCGAGGCCCTGCAGGACTCCTGGCGGAAGGACTTGGTGACAATGGACGACCTGTGGACATACGCGAAGATCTGCAGGATGACGACGGTGATGCGCCCGTATCTGGAGACGCTGACGTGAGCCCCCAAGACTCGGACGTAGCAATCGAGGTGCGCCGGCGGTTGCGTGCTCTGGCGCGAGAACGAGGGGAAGATCTCCACTGGCTCATGACGCGCTACGCCCGCCACCGGCTGTTGTATCGGCTGACTCAACTGCCCGAGGGGCGGGATTTCATCTTGAAGGGCGCCACGTTGCTCGCTGTGTGGGGCGAAGATTTCTACCGCCCGACGCGGGACATCGACCTGCTCGCACCGGGCGCGAATGACCCGGAGTCGCTGAGAGATATCTTCCGGTCGGCATGCGAGTTCGAAACAGAGGACGACGGGCTTCGGTTCGATCCCGACAGCGTGACCGCCGAGCGGATCATGGAGGAGGCCCGGTATGAAGGGGTCCGCGTTGCGATTCGCGCTGCATTGGGCAAAGCTCGGCTGTTTCTTCAGGTTGACGTGGCCTTCGGCGACAGAGTGATTCCCCCTCCTGTGCCAACGGACCTGACGTCCGTGCTGGACGGCCTGCCGACTGTGCACATGGATGTCTACCCCAAGACGGGTGTAATTGCTGAGAAGTTCCAGATCATTACGGCGCTCGGAATGCCGAACAGTCGGATGAAGGATTTCTACGACATCTATACTCTTGCAGAACACTCCGAGTTCGAGGGCCAGGAGTTGGCCGACTCAATCCGAGCGACGTTCGATGCCCGCGGAACGCCCGTGCCAGTGGTCCCGCCCGTCGCCTTGACGGAGGAGTTCGCGAACGATGCGAGCAAGAAGGCTCAGTGGAGGGCGTTTCTCGGCGGGTTGGAGATGTCTGCGGCCGAGCTGCCACTGGAGCGCGTGATCCCTGCGCTCAACGATTTCCTGATGCCGCCCGCCAGAGCCATCGCAGAAGCGAGCTCGTTCAACAAGAAATGGGCGCCCGGCGGGCCTTGGAGCCGTTGATCCGAGCATCCGCTCTTTCTCCACCCTGGATTCTAATCCGTACCCTGATGAACAGGTCTCCGGAAGGATGGGGTGGATGAGGGCCGCGGCGAGGGCCGGCCGAGACAGGCGCGTATCGCCGCTGCTTCACACCCGACGACATCACGAAACTCTTCGGCCGGGACTTCGAGGTGGCGGCGATGGTCGAGGAGCGGGGCAGGGGGTTCTGGCACGCTCTGTTGCGACTGCGGTGAGCATCAGGTACGGACGGCGAAGCCGGGCGCGTCAGTGAGGCCGGGCGTCCCTATTGGCCATCGGGGTCCTGCGAAGCGAGTGCATCCACCCGCTCCTGCAACCGAGCCACGTCCTTCTCGAGCGCCGCCACACGTTCTTCCAGCAGGCTCGGCGGGGCACCCTCTTCGCCGAAAAGGAACCACTCGATCGACCGCCCGGTGATTTGCGACGCCGCGATCACCAGTTCCAGCGAGCATGCCCCGCGCTTCTTCGTGTTGGTCATCGCGGAGGGCGTGACGCCCACCATTTCCGCGAGGTCTTTTTGCTTGGGGATCGCCTCGAACACGCGACGGCAGCATTCGGCCCGGTCAAACTCAAGTTCGCTCGATTCATTCATCGTTCTCTCCCGGCAACAGGCGGCTGTGTAATGCGACCCCGGCCACCTGCCACGGATATCACATGCCCACGGGCGTGTCAATGCGAGAGGGCGGTCGAGTCGGGACAGGCAGGGCAATCCTTGATGGACTGGCCAATAAGCGGACCTTGTGTTACTCGGCCCCCTTCAACTGTCAGGGGCCATGTGGTGGCTCAATCAGCCGTCGTTGCTCCCCCGTCTCCGGCCCCAGCTGATTCCAGGAATCCCGGCGCTATCCTCCACCGATGGCCATCATCGGTCTGAACGCTGACGGTCTTCTTATTGAGCCGGAGGACGACACCGTGCTTCTGCTCGCCGTTGGGGGAACGGAACGTGACACAGTCGCCGGTGCTGAACTGGGCCATCAGGACGGTGCTGCGCGCCTGCGCGATCAGCTTGAGCCGTTCGACAATAAGCCGATTCAGGTAGCGCAGATCATCCTCGCCCATTGCCAGAATAGCCTCGGCGACAGCGGCGCGGTTCGGGGACTTCTTCTCTGGCTTGTCCTTCATCTCGGTGTCGTGCCTCGTGTGGTCTTGGGCCGGTAGTCATTCGGGTCGAGGCACTGGTCATAGGTCACCCGGTCGATCTTGATCCAGTCGGTCCGGTTGATGCCGCGCCGGTTGTCATACGTCGGGCTGAACGGATAGGCACAGGCGACCTTGATCCAGCGGTCCTGTTCTTCGGAGATGTGCCGGACTTCGTCGGCGACCTCGGAGAGATCCTGATCCTGACTGAAGACGAGCGCCACGTCGTATGATTTCTCGCGGGCCATGCGGACGATGTCGAGCGCGATGCGGATGTCGACGCCTTTCTCCTGGCCCACGAGCACGGTTGTCGCATTGCCATCGGGCAGGGCGACGGTCTGGTTCCGGTATCGCAGGTGCCGGGAGAAGGTGTGGATGCCGCGCTTGCCCATGCTCGCGAGCTTGGCGGTCCAGAAGTGGTTCCAGAACTCGTTATCTTCGACTCTGGGCAGCCCGGTATAGAAGCGGGCTTGTTCGAGCTGCCAGCCCTTGTCTTCGCAGATCACCTTGCTGAGTGCAAGCGGGTCATAATTGGGGTACGTGTACCCGAAGGCATACTTGGCCGCGTAGAACAGGTTCTGGCCGTCTACAAAAGAGACCGCCCGCTTGGTCTCAGGTTCGGTGCGCATTCAGGTTCTCGCTGTTGAAGTGAAGGGGGGACAAAAAAGAACCCCGCCAGAGGCCCGAAGGCAAGTCCGGCGGGGAGCAGATATCTCTACCAATAGTATCGAACACCGGTTGCCTCATGTCAAGCGATTTCTTCGATCATCCAGGCTCGGTTCTCTCAAGGTTCCGGCGGATGGCCTGCTCCAGCTCCGCCGCTTCCTTGAACTGCTTATCCAATGCTACAGCCGACCGCGCTGTCTTGTCTTCGGACCGTTCGCCATCTGTGGTGCGGCCGCCTGCTCCAATGTCGTCAAGTGTAGAGGTAAGATAACGAGAAGCAGTTGCCGCCACAAGGCGGAATCAGCGCTGCAACTCAGTCGGAAGATTTCAATGCTTCCCACATCACCCGCTGCTCTCCCCAGTCCGGCACGGCCGCGATGGGCCGCACGTGCCGTTCCGCGATCGCATCGCGCTGGCCCGCGACCTTCGGCAGGAACAGGATCTCCTCCTGGATGACCGGCGCCAGCAGCCGCAGGTTCATGATCTGCGTCAGCCGGGCCCGGGTCACGTGGCCCAGCCGTGCCAGCGCCGCGTAGTTCTCCACGTGCCCCGCCTCCACCAGCCGATCGAACCGGACCGCGAGCGCCATGAGTCGCGACAGCCGCGGCACCTGGCCCTCCTCGACCGGCGGCGGTTCCGGCTCCGGTCCCTCGCGCAGCCGCTTCCTGCCCGCCCCGCCCCTCTTGAAATGCACCTCGCACTCGACCGTCAATCCCACGTCAATCCTCCTCTCGGAACCCGTTCTTCTCAGCCAGGGCGGCGATCCCGCTCGGCCGGAACGTGACCGCCACCGTGCTCGCCTCCCCGTCATAGCCCACCCGCTCGATCAGCAGATGTACCAGCCGCACACGGTCCCGCGCCGGCAGCGCCTCCCACACCGGGTCGAAGTCCGCCAGCGCCCGCCGGACCGTGTCCGCGTCCACGTTCTCGCGGTCCAGTCCCCGCAGTCCCTGCTCGACCTCCGTCTTCCGGCGCTCGGCGACCCGGATCCGATCCTGCAGATCGGCCAGCCGGGCGGTGCCCGGCCCGTCCCCCTCGTCGCCCGGGCGTCCCTCTCGGACCGCCGCCCGCACCTCGTCGTCCAGCCCGGCCAGCTCGGACCGCAGCGCCGCGAGCTCGGACTCGAGCCGGTCCGCACCCGTCCGCCTCTGCGCCCCGGTCTCCCGCAGCGTCTCGGCCAGCAGGCGCGGGTCGCTCCCGATGCACCGGATCCGATCGACCACGAACCGTTCGATCTCGCCCGCCGGTACCGACTTCGTCGGGCAGGTGTCCCAGCCGTCGGCCTGTGCCTTCGCACACACGTAGTAGCGGTACGTCTTCGTCGTGCCGCTGGTTGTGTGCGTCATCGCCCGGTCGCAGGACCCGCAGACGATCAGCCCTTTCAGCAGCGCCCCGTACTTGTTCCGGACCCGCCCGCCGCCGTTGTGGCCGTTCCGGCGCCGCATCTCCTCGGCCTTCGTCCACAGCCCCCCGTCCACGATCGGCTCGTGCTCGCCCTCGTAGACCGTCCCCTTCAGCTTGACCTTCCCGAGGTAGATGACGTTCGCGAGCATCTTCGACAGGCACGACTTGCTGAACGGGCTCCCGCCGGCCACGTGCCCCTTCCTCGTCACCCATCGCTTCTTCACCCAGCCCCGGCGCCGGAGCTCCTTCACCGTCGCCGACAGCGACCGGTGCTCGAGGTACAGCTCGTAGATCGCCCGGACGCGCTCCGCCTCGTCCTCGTTGACCACGAGCCGGCCGCCCTCGGGATGCACGTCGTACCCGAGCGGCGGATACCCGCCCGTCCACTTTCCCCTGCGCCGTGCCGCGTGCATCTTGTCGCGGGTGCGCTCCGAGATCATCTCGCGCTCGAACTGGGCGAACGAGAGCAGGATGTTCAATGTCAGCCGGCCCATCGAGCTGGTCGTGTTCAGTTGCTGGGTGACCGAGACCAGCGATACCCCGTGCTCGTCGAACGTGCCGATGAGTCGCGCGAAGTCGAGCAACGAGCGCGACAGCCGATCGACTTTGTACACAACGATCACGTCGAGCCGCCTCGCCTCGACATCCGCCAGTAGGCGCTGGAGCGCCGGGCGGTCGGTGTCCCCGCCTGAATAGCCGCCGTCATCGAACCGATCCGGCAGGGCGGTCCAGCCCTGCGCCCGCTGGCTGTCGATGTACGACAGCGCCGCCTCGCGCTGGGCGTCGAGCGAGTTGAAGTCCTGCTCGAGTCCCTCGCCGGTGGACTTCCGGGTGTAGATCGCACAGCGCACGGTCCGCCGTTCGGTCCGCCGCGGTGCCCGTCGTGTCGTCGCCGTTGCCTGACTCACGTGTCTCCTTTCGTACGGCCCAGGTTGAAGAAGTCGTACCCGTTCCAATGGCTGCCCGTAATCGCCCGCGCCACCGCGGACAGCGAGCGGTAGCCCTCGCCCCCGTACTCGAAGCCCCGGTCGAGCACCCACACCTCGACGGTCCGTCCCTTGTACTCCCGCCGCAGCACCGAGCCGGGCGGCGGCAGGCGCGGGTCGTGGTTCGTGACCAGCGTCCCGGTCGTCGTCCGTGCGGGGTCCGCCTCGCCGGTCGGCGCCGCCCCGGCCTTCGGCGCGTAGACGCGCAGGTCGGCGTCGTCGGCCAGGTCCTCGGCCCGGCGCCGCGCCCGGTCCGGCAGATCGCCCTCGACGTTCGCCTGCATGCGCCAGATGATGCGCTTCCACAGGTGAGTCTTGTGCCGGCAGGTCGTCGGCTCGCCGAAGGCCTCGGCGTACCGCTCCCGCAGCTCGGCCACGGTCATCCGTTTCAGCGCCGCCACCTCCGTCGTCACGTCCAGCTTCATCGGTCCCTCCGTCTCTCGGTCGTGTTAACCCGCAGGCCCAATGAGGGCTCATCCCGACCGAAAGCTCAAGCTAATTCTCCGAGCTTTCTGCGGCCGCTTCCCGCACGCGCATCCGCAGGGCGCCCCGGGCCAGGATGGCGGCGATCTCCCGAAAGCGCTCGTCGGGCGTCATCTCCTCCGGCTCGCGGACGGCGTAGCGGGCGCGCCCGGCCCGATGTTCCCTCGTCTCTGTGGTCGCCTCGGTCACGGTTCATCTCCTTCGTCGTCGGGTCGTTCGTCGTCGGGCGCGGCGGGGGGCTCGAGATACACCGGCCCCATCATGAGCCCGCCCTCGAGTTCGTCCGGGCGCTCCAGCAGTGACTCGGCGAACGCTTTCCCCAGCGCCGTTACCTTCACGTGGGTGGTGCGGCGCCGGCCACCCGATCGAACCAAATAGCCCGCCGCCTCCAGCCGGATCAGCTCGCGGCACAGGGCCGTCCGTTCGGCCTTCGTAGGTGGGTGCCCCAGCCACCGCTCGTAGTCCAACCGGACGCCCTTTTCGGCCAGATCCGCCAGGGCCGCTGTAATACGTGCTACAGCGCGGCTGTTCTTCCAGGTGTCCGCAACCTCCAAGGCCCCAAGCAGTTGCGTGTCGATGTACGCGCCGATCAGCACAATCTCATTATTCATGTCATTCATATTTCAAGTTTCGCGCACTCAAAACAAACTCTGTCATATACGGTGGCTGCTTTTCGAGCCGAGTTCGGCGAGGATCGTCCGCTCGACCGTCGTCTCGACGCGCGTCCGGG